>DNGN01000107.1 GCA_003486225.1 Chloroflexota bacterium | reverse complement strand
GATGCGGCATCCAATACCAGCGTGGAAGACGTGCGCGACCTGCGCGATAAAATTAATTTCTCGCCCAACCAGGGCCGCTATAAAGTCTACCTGATCGATGAAGTGCATATGCTTTCCACTGCTGCCTTCAATGCACTGCTCAAGACTCTGGAAGAGCCGCCCCCGCATGCCATCTTTGTACTGGCGACTACTGAGGTCCACAAAATTCCGGCGACGGTGCTCTCGCGCTGCCAGCGCCATGAATTCCGCCGCATCCCGGTGGTGGAGATGGTGTCGCACTTAAAGGAAATGGCTGCCGGAGAAGGGCTGGCCGTAGATCCTGAGGTGCTCCAATTGGTGGCACGCCAGGCGACCGGCAGTTTGCGCGATGCGATCTCCCTGCTCGACCAGCTGTCGGCATTGGGCGAGTCAATCTCGCTGGATGCGGCGCAGTCTGTATTGGGCACGGCAACCAGCCAGGCGGTGATGGACCTGTTAGAGGCGATCTTAGCCGATGATGCCGCTGCGGCGATGGATAGCCTGCATGCCAGCCTGGATGCGGGCAGCGACCCGCGCCAGTTTTCGCGCCAGGTGGTGGAGTATTTGCGCGGCGTGATGCTGGTGCAGACGGGCAATGCCAAGATGGTTGATACCACCAGCGAGGCGCGCCAGAACATGGCCCGGCATGCCCAGGCTTTTGGCAGCAGCGATAGGCTTTTGCAGGTCATACGGGCCTTCAATGCGGCAGCCAGCGGGGTGCGCGGCGGTTGGCAGCCGTCCCTGCCACTGGAACTGGCGATCGTCGAATCGATCTCCGCACCTGCGCGAACGCCGGCAACGCCTGCCCGCAGTGCCGCGCCCGTTTCCGCAACCCCAGTGAAGAGCAGCCAGGCCAGCGAAGCGGCAACGCCCCCCAAACGCCCGGCTGAATCTAAAGCCCAGCCGCCGCAAGGCCTGGGAGACCAGTGGGAACAGATCATGCGGTCATTAAAAAAGACCAGTACGAACACAACCGGTCTGTTGAATGCCAAGATCTGCCAATACAATTGGGAAAATGGGGTGCTCAACTTGTATTACGGCAGCAGCGTCTTGAAAGATAAGATGGAGCAGGATAAACACATTGAGGCGCTCAAAGCGGTTGCCGAGCAGGTGCTGGGCGAAAGCGTGGAAGTACGGTGTTACGTGGCTAGTGGCGGGGGCAGCTTGCCGCCAGGCGTGGACAGCTCCGGCCGGGTTGCTGCAGCCATGCGCCTGGGCGGAAAAATAGTGGATATTAACGAACTGGCATCCGACTCTGAGCCGGATGAAGAATAAGGAAGGAAGAGTATGAAACGAGGCGGATTACCCAAAGGAATGGCCCAACAGATTCAGGCTATGCAGCAGAAGCTTCAGCAGGCGCAGCAAGAACTGGCCAAGGCCGAAGTGACCGGTTCAGCTGGTGGGGGTGTGGTAAAGGTGACTTTGCGCGGCGACCAGACCTGCACCAAGGTGGAGATTGCACCTGAAATGCTCGCAGACGCTGACCATGAGATGCTGCAGGATTTGGTGCTGGCAGCTTTCAACCAGGCGCAGGAAGCAATGGCGCAACTGACCGCCGAGAAGCTCGGACCTTTTTCCAGCGCCCTGGGAATGTAAGGTTTAAGGAGAACAATGCTGATCCCGGAACCCGTTCAGCGGCTGATCGATGCCTTCTCGCGCCTGCCGGGTGTAGGGCCAAAAACGGCCTCGCGCCTGACCTTCCACCTGCTGCGCGGAGATGAGACTCTGTCTGTAGAACTGGCTGAAGCACTGGCCGAGCTCAAGGAGAACACCGCCTACTGCCAGCAGTGCTGGAACATCACCACTGCGGACCGGACACTCTGCGAAGTTTGCGCCCATCCCCGGCGGGACGCGGGGTTGATCTGCGTGGTGGAAGAGCCGCTGGATGTGCTGGCGCTGGAACGCACCGGTGGCTTTGAAGGGCACTATCATGTGCTGCACGGCGCACTTTCCCCCATTGAAGGCATTGGGCCTGAGGACCTGAAGATTGCTGGCCTGATTGAACGGGTGAGCAAAGGCGGGGTCAGGGAGGTAATTTTGGCCACCAACCCCAGTATGGAAGGAGATGCCACCGCCATGTACCTGCAGCAGCAGCTGTCTGGCAGCGGGGCGCGGGTCACGCGGCTGGCGCGCGGCCTGCCTGTCGGCGGCGACCTGGAATATGCGGACCAGAACACCTTGCTGCGCGCCCTCTCTGGCCGGCAAGAGCTGGGGGACTGAGATTCTGAATTTCTCACTGGATTTAATTATTTAAAGTTTATTGCTGTCGCGTCCATAACCCGGGGGAATACGGCTGGCATGGGGCTGATATGTAAGATTATTTATGGGGCTGGTGGTGGTTGATCTGAGCAAAAAAAAGCCCGATGTTTCAGGGAGCAGGGATGAAATTGCCCAAAAATGAGGGCGGAACCGCGCGAAAACTAGACTAAAAAGGCAATTTAAATCTTTAAGGTCAAAAGCCAAGGAATCTTGAAAATACCCTTGACGAAACCCTTGATCGCGGTATAATCATCAGGCTAGAACGATCTCGCACCATAATACCTGCAGATCACTAACAATTGAGCACAACATTGACGACACCGATGTCCTCATGGAAGATCGAGACATCGGGTTTTAGTCTCTCAGATTCCTTGACAGGGATTGAACAGGCTGGTAGAATTCGGCCCGTTCGCTTGCTGGAGGAACCCTTCGGTAAGAGTGCTCGCAGAACCTTAACAATTGAAAAGTGACAGCAAAGTCAATTCCAAATCTTGTGCTCAGTGCCGTAGATAAACAAAACATACACGTCTTCGGACGTGCGAAAAAATTTTTCTACGGAGAGTTTGATCCTGGCTCAGGATGAACGTTGGCGGCGTGCTTAATACATGCAAGTCGAACGAGGAATCATGTACTCGTATATGGTTTCCTAGTGGCGAACGGGTGAGTAACGCGTTGGTGACCTGCCCCGAAGAGGGGAATAACAACTTGAAAGAGTTGCTAATACCCCATAATATCATATGGATTAGATGCCTAATGATTAAAGGAGTAATCCGCTTCGGGAGGGGCCTGCGTCCCATCAG
>DNGN01000326.1 GCA_003486225.1 Chloroflexota bacterium | reverse complement strand
GTGGAGACCACGCAAAGAATTAAACAGAAATATGGAGAGGGCTGGCAATCCCTGGTGATTGGACCTCCCGGTGAGAAGCAGCGCAACCTGGCCGGGATATTTAACGAATCCCGGACCCTGGCCCGGGGCGGGGTGGGTGCAGTGATGGGCTCGAAGGGNNACGGTCAGTACAGGGGGCGTGATCGGCTTTGTCATGGAGATGTTCGAACGCGGGGTGGTCAGCGCACAGGACCTGGACGGCATTCAACCCCGCTTTGGGGATAGCCAGGCTGCCCTGGCCCTGGTGGAAAAGATGGCCAAGGTGGAAGGTTGTGGTGAATGGCTCTCCCAGGGGGTGGCGAAGATCAGCGAGCAGTTCCCGCAGGCCAAAGCGTATGCCATGCATGTCAAGGGGCTGGAAATGCCCGCCTACCATCCCAATGCAGCCAAGGGAACTGCACTCGCTTTTGCCATCTCGGAGCGCGGGGCCTGCCACCTGCGGGGTGCGCCGCTGGGTGAATTGTTCAGCGGTTCGGCCGATCCCCTGGCAACCAAGGGGAAGGCACAATTGTTCCGCGATCATCAGGCGGACAAGGCAGTTTGGGACTCCGCCTGTCTGTGTTATTTCCCAGGTTATGGGATGAAGCTGAAAGAACTTTGGCAGCTTATCACGGCCGCCACAGGTTTTGATTACCCCACTGCCTCAGACCTGGAGTTGGTCGGCGAACGCATCTCGACTCTGGCGCGTGCTTTCAACGTTCGTGAGGGTTTCAACAGGGCCCAAGATACCTTGCCGGCACGCAATCTTTCCCAACCCATGACAGCCGGACCAGCTGAAGGGCATGTGGTTTCGCTGGACCCCATGCTGGAGGAGTATTATACGCTTATGGGGTGGAACACGGATGGAGTCCCTACCCCAGAACGCATCCAGGCATTAGGATTGGCCAAGACCATCCGTGAGGGTTTATGAGCGTTGACCCAGCAGTTTTTTACATGATGTTGGCCTTTGTCGCTTTTCTGATCGGATTGGCCAAAGGTGGTTTTGGCGGCATGTTGGGATCACTGGCCACACCGCTGCTGGCTCTCGTGATGCCGGCCGACCAGGTCATTGGCCTGGTGCTTCCGATCCTGATGGTGGCGGATCTTTTTGCAGTTGCCATGCACTGGCGCAGGTGGCAGGGTCGCCTGATCTTGCTGCTGCTTCCCGGTGCAATTTTAGGAGTGACCATTGGGACCCTGTTTATCACCAATGCGCCTACAGAAGCGCTGCGCCTGGCGTTAGGGGTGATTGTGTTGACCTTTGCTGTGTTCAAGCTCTTTGAAAAGCGCGTGATGAAGAACCTGCAATATGTAGCCAAAAACTGGCATGGGCTCTTGGCTGGTACGGTCACGGGGTTTTCATCTGCCCTGGCACATACCGGGGCTCCGCCGGTCAGCATCTACCTGCTCACCCAGCAGGTTGCCCCCCAGGTCTTTATCGGCACCTCTGTTTTATTCTTCTTTATCCTGAACTGGATCAAGGTGCCCTATTATCTGTACGCAGACCTGTTCGATTTTGAAAGGATCTTGAAGATCTTTTGGGTCCTGCCCGTGGTGCTGGCAGGCGCGTTCTACGGCCGCTGGCTGAGTGACCGTTTTAAGAAGGAAACTTTCGAAAAGGTGATCGTTGGGTTTCTGATCGTTGCTGCCATAATGCTGATTTTTACATAACGAGGAGAAAAAATGATGTCCAAACCGATTGTGTTGGCGGGATCCCTGGATACGAAAGGATCAGAGTACGCCTTTGTGCGCGATCTGATCCTGGCGCGCGGGTTCGAGGTGATCATGGTTGATTTTGGGGTGTTGGGAGACCCACCTTTCCAGCCGGATATTACCAATGATGAGGTGGCCCGGGCTGCGGGCAGCGATATCGCATCTCTGCGCAAGGCAAAGGATAAAACCCAATCCATGCGTACGATGTCCGCTGGGCTGGCAACAGTGGTCGGTAACCTCTATCAGGATGGCCGGCTGGGTGGAATCCTGGCGATGGCCGGCAGCGGGGGGACGGCAATCGCCACGGCCGCGATGCGGGTTTTACCAACCGGTGTGCCCAAATTGATGGTTTCCACCATTGCTGCGGGTGATATTGTCCCGTATGTGGGCACCAAGGATATCACCATGATGCCGTCTGTGGTGGATGTCGCCGGTCTGAACACGATCAGCAGGCGCATCTATGCCAACGCGGCTGGTGCAATCGTAGGCATGCTGGGCCAGGACCTGCCGCAAGCTGTCGAAAAACCTTTGATCACAGCCAGTATGTTTGGGAATACCACCCCTTGTGTGACCCGAGCAAGACAGGCCCTGGAACAGGCCGGGTATGAGGTCCTGGTTTTCCACGCTACCGGGACTGGCGGCAAAACCATGGAAGCTTTGATCAGCGACGGGTATATTGCAGCTAACCTGGACCTGACGACCACGGAAATAGCGGATGAAGTATGTGGGGGCGTGCTGAGTGCCGGCCCGGATCGCATGCTGGCGTCTGCACGCATGGGCATTCCTACAGTCCTGGCGCCCGGGTGTGTGGATATGGCCAATTTCTGGGGGCGCGAAACTGTCCCCCAAAAACTCCAGGACCGCAATTTGTATGAGTGGAACCCGAACGTGACCCTAATGCGCACCAATGCAGATGAGAACCGCAGAATGGGCGAGATGATCGCCAGGGCGGCCAATCAGAGCCAGGGGCCGGTGGTGGTCTTGGTGCCCCTGAAGGGAGTTTCGCAATTGGACAGCCCCGGCGGCGATTTTTGGGACGCGGAAGCCGACCAGGCCTGCTATGCGGCAATTAAGTCGAACCTGAAGCCGGGCATCCCATATATCGAGCTGGATCATAATATCAACGACCCGGAATTCGCGGATAAAGCGGTTGAAATCTTATTAAACCTGATTGCAGGTAAGGAGGAATAACCATGGCGTTCTCACGTGCAGAGATCATTCAGAGGTTGAAGAGCCAAATTGCGGCTGGAAAACCGATCATCGGCTGCGGAGCAGGCACAGGCATCTCGGCCAAATTTGCTGAGAAGGGCGGTGCGGATATCATCATCATCTATAATTCAGGCCGCTACCGCATGGCAGGCAGAGGTTCATTGGCAGGTTTGCTGCCTTATGGAGATGCCAATGGGATTGTGGTGGAGATGGCGGCTGAGGTGCTGCCTGTAGCCCGCAATACCCCAGTGCAGGCCGGAGTGTGCGGCACCGATCCGTTCCGCTTGATGCCGGTCTTTTTGAAGCAGTTGAGAGACATCGGATTCAGCGGAGTGCAAAACTTCCCAACCGTCGGTTTGTTTGATGGCAAGTTCCGTTCGAACCTGGAAGCCACAGGCATGGGTTACGATAAGGAAGTTGAAATGATTGCCACAGCCCATGCCATGGATTTATTCACCACCCCCTACGTGTTTACTGAGGATGAGGCCAAGGCGATGACGCGTGCCGGTGCCGATCTGCTGGTCTGCCATGTGGGCCTGACCACGGCGGGCAGTATTGGTGCAGCGGTGGCCTTCACCCTGGATGAAGCCATCCAGAAAGTGATGCGGATGGCAGAGGCAGGCTGGTCTATCCGGCGGGATCTGATGGTCATCTGCCATGGGGGGCCTTTTGATGAACCGGAAAATGTCTCGACGGCCTTGCAGCAGATGCCGGGCATCATTGGCTTCTTTGGCGCATCCTCTATCGAGCGGCTGCCGACCGAGCGGGCGATCCAGGGCCAGGTGGAGTCATTCAAGAANNAAGTCTATGATCGACGTCAGGGAAATTTGAGGCTTGATTTGGGCGTTAAAAACAGGTAAATTGAGTATAGCCTGTGAAAATCTGTGTGCCCCCAAAGGTCAATGAGCAGGAATTGTGTATTTAAAAATTATTCTCAAAAGGCTAACTATCATGTGGAGTATCTTATTGATTTTGTTTGGCGCTTTCGGCTGCGGGACAACTGATAACGATTTTTATTTTGATCCACCCGAACCCACTGAAGACGAAGACAGCACCCAGGATGACTTCCATCTGGGCATTGACCTTCAGGACGGATTCTCCGCGGATCGTGTTGAGGTTGAGGTCAATGGCGAATTGGTCTGGGAAGGAAAAGAAGTCACCACGGCGCTGCTGACCGGTCTGGCAGACTCGTTTGATATTCAAGTTGCCGGCGGGCTTCTCACGTTGACAGTGCGCATCCCCAGCCAAAACACCTTCGCAAGTATAGGGATTGAGATGGATGGCGATCGATATGTGGGTGTTTCTGTGGTGGATCAAGTTATAAAATTCTTTGTTTCCGAATTCCCCTTTGGGTATGGTTAAAAATTGCCTGCTTGCGCTGATCAACCCTGTTTGAACTATTCTTTGAACGCTAACTGTGCATCATCCACCTGTCAGTTCGGTGATTTCTATTGGTAAGCCAACTTTTTGGAGGTAATCATGTCTGAAAAATATAGTGAACTAGATTCAAGCCAGCAGCCAGATCCGGAAGCGGGTGTGGAAGCCGATGCAGTCGCCAACCCTGATCCGACTGCGGAAGAAGACAAGAGTGGGGCCGATTGGTGGCGATGTCAGCGGGTAGGCCCGGTGAGCGGGCGCTACGAGGGAGAAATGATCTCCCCGAACACGGGCCGGTATGCCCTGGACTTGCGAGTGGACATTGACCCGAGCTATGCCAATGCTCCGGTGATGGAACGAGTGAGTGCCGACCTTTACCGGGTGTATTCCTTCCGCTGGTTTGGGAAATCGTATGGCTGGCGGGTGTATCAGGAATCCTGGATTATCGATGCACCTGTGGTTGCCTGGCACCGCTGCCATGTGGAAATCAGTGGTGAAATCCGTTTTTGGAAGGGAGGCCATTTCGTGACCACGGCTGATATCAACATCCCTTGGGGAACCTCCAAAGCGGCCGGGCCTGCCAAAGTTACACTTTCCACCAGCAGCGGGCAGGTAGAGGTCTATGAATGCGGCCGTAAATCGCATGCCTTTCGCGAGATCACCTTGGAAGTGGATATTTGCAATTCGGTCAATAAAGCGCCTACCATGCCCAGCTACGACACAAATTTGCACAATCACCGCCCCAGCGGTTTACCGCAGCGCACCCTGGATGTCCGGGAAGCATACCTGGAGGCCGGGATCGATTTGACGATCAACCCAACCCACAGCATCATCGACGACAGCTCATCGGAATTTGATACCTGGTCTGCGGATGAACTGCATGATGCCATGGAGCAGCATTTCAGCCAATATAAAGGTACTTGGCCCAAGTGGCACATGTGGTGTTTGCTGGCCGGCACCTACGACAGCATCGGTGTCGGCGGAATCATGTTTGATGCAAAGGCCATTTATGGGGGCGCGGGAGAAGCGCCAGACCGCCAGGGCTGTGCTGTATTTCGCAACCACGGTTGGTTCAACCAGCTGGTGGCCAATCCCACCACCCAAGCACAAGCTGCCGCGATGCGCAAACTGCTGTACACCTATGTGCACGAGATAGGACATGCCTTCAATTTCCTGCATTCCTGGGACAAAGCAAGGCCGGATGCACTCTCCTGGATGAACTATGACTGGAAGTACGACCAAAGGAATGGGGCCAATGAGTTTTGGAAGAATTTCGAATTCCGCTTTGATGACGATGAGCTGATCCACCTGCGCCATGGAGACAGAAGCTCGGTCATTATGGGCGGTGATGATTGGGCGTCTGGCGGGCATCTTGAACTGACCAATGATGTTTTTGCCGATGCCGAAGGCCAGCTGCCCATCGAACTGCTCGTGCGTTCACCGGGATACTTTGATTTCATGCAGCCTGTGATGCTGGAGTTCCGCTTGCGCAACCTGACGGACCTGGCATTAGAACTCGATGCGCGTTTGAACCCGGAATTTGGGGGTGTGGTGGTCTATATCCAAAAGCCAGGGGGCAAGATGGTGCAATATTCTCCCATCCTATGCAAAATCGCCACGCCAGAGACCATCCAGCTAAAGCCGCTGCAAAAGAATGAGAAAAATAAAGGGGAAGACCGCCTGAGCGAGAATGTCTTTCTCAGTTTTGGGGTGGATGGGTATTACTTTGATAACCCGGGTGAATATCTGGTGCGGGCAGTTTACCATGGTGGTGGGGATATCCTGATCCCATCTAAAGTGCATCGCATCCGCATCGGCCGGCCTTTCGAAAGGGAGGAGGAACGCATCGCTCAAGACTACTTCAACTATTCCACCGGCATGGCACTCTATCTAAATGGTTCCAGTTCCCCGTATCTGGACAGCGGCATGAACACCCTGCAAGAAATTGTCGAGCGGTTCCCCGAAAGCCGGCTTGCTGCCCAAACCAAGCTGACCCTGGCCAAGAATCTGCAGCGTGACTTTTTCCGCATTGAAGAGAAGAAGCAGCAGCTCAAATTGTATCGCCCGGCAGACCCGGAGAAAGTCCTGGATCTCACCCAGGAGACACTCGA
The DNA here is from genome assembly GCA_003486225.1 of Chloroflexota bacterium. Next base: position 7,883 of record DNGN01000326.1, on the reverse strand, counting down.
CCAGCAAAAAGAGAATGCCGAAATTTTCACCAATCTCGCCTATCATGAAGTTCGCCGCATGCGCGTAGATACCCTGGCCCAGATGGGTGAAATAACGGAAGCCAAGAAAGAGATCAGCCAGACGGTTGAATACCTGAAGCAAAATGGCGTGAACGGGCCAGTGCTGGATCAAATCTCTGCCTACGGAGAAGGTCTGGGTAGGAGAAGCAGCAGAAGAAGATAGCCCCTTTGGTCCAGGCGTCGCCAGAATTCAGTTATATTTCTCAACACTCTCAAGACGTGTTGCTTTATGATTTTAAAATCTATATAATTTAGGTAACCGATGTCCACGTTTGAGCGGTAAGTTACGAACCATCGCTTTCATCCATCTGCCGAAGAGACCTGCACAAGGGGACTTTCTTCGGTTTTTTTCTCATCATTGAAGGAGGCACATGCATTAAATTGGCAAAAGAAAATCCTTCAAGTTTGGTTTAAAAGAGATCCATTGATACATTCAAAAGGGAGAGACTTATGAAACGCAGATTATTAACCGTATTCTGGACCATCGTGCTTTCGCTGGTTTTTACCGGCGTGGTGTATGCTGCCAATGGTGACGAGGCGGCAGCCGTCAGTGTGGCTGCTGTCCTGGCTCCGTTGGCGGCTGCCGCTCTGGGCATCGAAAGAGGTATGGAGATCCTTTGGGGATTTGTGGAATCAATTGGGGATATGTTCAAAAAGGAGGAGCCATCTGAAGGCGCTTTACCTGGCCCTGAGCAAAAGGATTGGAAATCTGGGAAAAAATACAAGGAGTTTAAAACCTGGTTTTCTGCCTTGGTAGGGTTGGCGTTGGGCATTCTGATCGCCTACCAGACCAACTTGCTGATGTTCACCCTGGTGGGTTTTGAGAATGTGTCCGCCAATGCGGATAAATTTGTCACAGGGATTGTGGTTGGCTCGGGTTCCAAGTTTACGCATGATGTGATCGGGATTTTCTCCGAAGGCAAGAAATTAGTTGAACATGCCCAGGGGTTGGTGGAGGCTCGAAAGACCAAGGAGGGCGCAGGCTAGAACCAGGGATAAAATTATTTGCAGGGAAGTTTAGCAAGAGCGCAGTTTTTTGTGGGGTCAGCTTTTTTCTCAAACGAAGGCGTTCGAGTTGAGGCTGCATTTATTTTTTGCAGTGAATAGTAGGTTCGATGATATAGCTTCAAAGATATCAGATGGATAATGGAGGATTGACATGCCTGTTCTTGATATCCCCTATGTTAGCCAATTGGAAGATGGGGCGAGAAAATATAATAACGATTGCGGTGCCGCCAGCGGTGTGATGTTGGTGAGGGCTTACAAGGGTGACCAGACCCTGACCGTGGACCAGTATTACAAAAAAACAGGTCAGAATACGGACCAATATTTGAGTGCCAGCCAGGTAATGAACGTTCTGCGGGATTATGACATCCCGTCTACGTGGCGAATCGGTGTCACCGAAAGTGACGTTCGCTTGCTGGTGGACCAGAAGCGGCCGATGATCGTTTTGTACAACTACAAGATCATCCGCGAAAACGGCATCTCAACCGAAATCCCTTTTTCTGGGTTTCATTTTGCCGTACTGGTAGGCATAGACGATTTCTTTGTATACCTGAATGATCCTTTGTGGACCAATGAAAAGGGTAAGAATTTGCAAATCCCGCTGGATACCTGGATGGATGCCTGGACAAAATTTCCAGTCAACAACCAAGGGGTCCCGGCAAACCCATCCAGAGGAGCCATCATACCTGAATTCCCATTGGATGAGGTTGTGGTGGATGAGGGCCAGATTTACCTGAAGGAAGCCAAGCGGATGCGGGTGATCTTCCCGGGAGGCATGAACGTCCGCTTAGGGCCTGGAACCGAATTTTCTCCCGTCGATTCCAGGAACAATGGGGATGTGCTCATGATCCTTGAGACCAAAGCCGATGGAGCCGATGTTTGGGGTTGTTTGGGGCCGAACCGCTGGATCGCCATCCAGTTCAATGGCAATACGTACCTGGTGCCGGATTTCCCTGGAGGGACGAATGATCCAGCCATCCATGAAATTTACGAGGTAGTGGGTCCCGATGGCCTTAATGTGCGCTCGGGATCAGGGATCTCTTACCCGATTGTGGATGCTCTTTTAACAGGCCAGAAGATCAAGGTGTATGCCACCAAGCAGGATGCAGCAGACGTCTGGGGGCGGATCGGGATCGGCCAGTGGATAGCGATTAAATTCCAAGGGGTTGAGCTGGCCAAATTGTCCGAGTAAAAGATAAATCGCAGCTCTCACGACTGTTATGAGCTGAGACTTAAAATCCCTGAAGGGTCGATGGTATATTCAAAGTAAAACCATTTCTTCAGGTCAGATCCGGTTTCAATTTTGAAAGCCGTAATGAGCCGCTCGCCGTCGGTCTTGACATAAATTGCGCCATAGACTTCTACGTTGGTTTTTGATAAGACGCGGATCTGATCTGAGATGGATTTCTTCAGGTCATCGGTTGGGTTGCTGGCCAGGCTTTCAATATCTTTGTGTAATTGATCGATTAAATCTCTGTCTTCCCTGGCGCGGGTTGATCTTTGCAATTCTGTCGATAAGAGCACCGGGGATTCACCGCGTCCAAGCCGGCCGAGTCTTCCTAACAGGTCGGGGCGGGGGTGAACGTGTCCTTCCTGGTCACCTGAGGAAATTACGAAACAGGCCGGGTTCACGGCTTCCATGAAGGCATCGGTGACTTTTTCTGAGCCGTGGTGGCAAACTTTCATAACCTCAGCCTCAAACCAGTTTCTTGCCTCTGCGATCATTTGCGGGTAGTCTGGATTGCTCTTGGATGGAAAAGACTTGCGGCCAGTATAGTGCTTGAGCAGGAATTTTTCAGCTGGCACGTTCAGATCGCCCCCGAAAAGGATCCTGAAGTTTCCATAGGTAAGTTTCATGATCACAGAGTGGCCGTTCTTGGTTTCCCCATAGTCGCTGCTGATTCTCCTTAACCTGGGCTGGTTGTTGGCATCCAGTTCTGCAACCGGGCCGAGCACTTCGATAGTGTAATCTCTGCCATTGGAGGGCGCGAATCCTGGCATGTAGGTATGGCCGTTTTCTATCGTTCCGTGTACTGTGGAGAGCATCTCGAACTGGTTGACTTTGGGGTTGTTGAGAGCCGTGTGCATAACCCGCGGGAAGACATACCTGCCGATGGCGTCCGGGTCTCCGAAGATCTGCTGGATGTCGGCGGTCTCCACGGCCAGCTCTGAGAGAAATTTNNGGTCTTGAAGCCAATGTCATGGTCGGCAAAAATTTCTTCAAACCCCAGGTAGTGATCCATATCAGGATGTGTGATGACTGCTGCATCAAAATTGAAGCCCCGGTAGGCTTTGAAGCGGCCATTCAGGAAGGCTTGCATGTTGCCGCCTTCCCCGGCATCGATGACCATGATCCGTTCATCCTGAGCGGTTTCGGGTGTGATGAGCACCGATCCGTCGCCCTGACCGACATCCACAAAAATGATCTCGAGGGGGCGTTTATCAATCGTATCTTTCTTTTTGATGTAGAGTTCTTTGGTGCGCCCCCACCTAACCGGCAGCCAACTGGCCCCCATGCCATCGTTCAGGCGTTCTTCGTCGATGGAGAGCCAGTCCCCCCAGAGAACCTGTCTGACCTTCTCTTTTTTCCGGTTGAATAAATAGATTTTTTCGCCATTTTTCCCCAGTCCAACAAATTTGTGTGCCATAATCGTTCCTTTTATTCGCAACCTTCGCTGACATGTTTTTGACCAATCAGCGATCGATCATGCAGATAAGGGGTTAGAAATTTCACTTTTTTTCAGCATCGATGTGGGCGGTGCAGNNAGGCGAAAGTATTCTGGTATTTCGATCGCCGAACTGCCAACAAAAAACGCAACGGCATGCCGTTGCGTTTCACTTTTCGAAGATGCCCCTCAGCGGTCCGAACGGCGTAAGCGCCATACCACCAGGGCATACAACACCAGTGAGATCGCCAGCAGGCTGCCGACGTTCATCATGGCCGCCCCCCAATCAATTACCTCCAGATAAGAGCCAATGATCAGTTCTGTCATGGCGGCAGAAGGCACCCAGGGCAGCAGCTTCAGGACGATGCCGGGAAGGTCGAGGTCTAACATCTGCACAAAGATGGCCGCAATCAACAGCATGAAGATCAGCATACTCCAGCCAATGATCTCCATCCAGCGCTGGAAAAAAGAGCCCAGCACCAGTCCCACCCCGATCCCGAACAGGCCGCCGCACACCACAAACAGCAGCACCATCTCCCAATGTACGACCTTGTTCCAGTTCAGCCCGAAGGCCACCAGCGCCGTCACCAGGATATAGAACATCCCGACCAGGGCCTTCCCGGCCACCATCTGCCCCTCGCTGGCCGGGGAGACCATCAGGGCATCGAAGGTGCGGGTCTGTTTTTCCTCAAAGAAAAGCTGCGGCATCATGTTCAGCCCAACCATCAGGATGATGATCACCGGCAGCCAGGCACTCAGCCCGAGCAGCGTTGTGGATTGGATGGATGGGTAAACATAATTGCCCTGGTATTCAACCTGAACCGGCACTCCGCTCAGTGTCGAAAGCTGCTGCTCGATCTGCTGGCTGATGCCGGCGATCTTAAAGCGGTAAGACCAGGGCACATACACCTCAACTGTGGCAGCTTCGCCGGCAGCCTGGTGCTGGTCGAAGTCCGCCGGTACCAGCAGGCCATACTCAATTCCCATCGCAAAGCCAGTTTCAGCCACAGCACTTTCGAAACGCTCGAACGTAGGCAGGCGCAGCACCTGGAAGGCTTTATCCTCATCCAGCAGGCTGACCAGTTGTGAGCTGCCGGGATCGTAAACCAGTACGCTGGCATAAGGCGGCTCGAGCATCCAGGTCAACAATGAGGGCATCAGCAGCATGAAGAGCACACCCAACACCATCGACAGCACCAACTTGTTCCTCAAGCCATCCAGGATATCTTTNNCCGGCGGATCTGCCAGATCACCCCGGCATAGACCAGCACAATACTTGCCAGAATGATCGCCAGGTCGAGCAGCAGGTCTTGAGTTGGGGCGTACGACGAGTAGGCGAACCCCATGATCTCTACCATCGCAGAGGTTGGCACCAGGCCGAAGATCTTCCTCAGCACGGGGATCAGGAAGGCTTCCTGCTGGAACATGGCGGGGATGATCAGCACAGCCACCACCGGCAGAACCATGATCCCGATCATCTGCGGGTTCTTGACAAAGCCTGAGAAGAGCAAGGCCAGCCCAATGGAGAAGATGGCGATGCACAGGAAGGCCAGCATTGCAAGCCACCAGTTTACGACATATGCCTGGTTCAGGACCAGGTACAGACCGCCGCTGATTGCCATGTAGAACAAGCCGGCCACAGCTTTTCCGGCAGCCATCTCGCCTGGACGGACGGGAGAGATCATCAGGGCATCCATGGTTTTGGTCTGCTTTTCCTCCAGCATCAGCTGGGGGACGACCATCAAGGCCATAAATAGGGTTGCCCACAGGATTTGGAAGTTAACGTTGTTGTAATCCACTCCTGGTTCCGGCAGCAAGACATTCTCTCCTATTTCTACCCGGACAGTGCCGCCGAGCATTTGGCTGAACAGTTGGGAATACTTGTTTTCCATCTCAGGGACAGAGTTGCGGAAGACCCACATGGTNNTGTTTATAGCCCATTGAGCGACGGATTTCCTCGGGTGAGTCGACCTCGTGGAAGCGAAATTGGTAACCTTCCGAAATCACCTCGGTGTGGCTGGGCAGTGTGGAACTGCCCTGGTCGAAATAGGCAATATCGATCTTTTTATCAAACGGTCGCGGGGTGGAACTCCACCAAAAGAAGATCACAAACCCGATCACGATCAGGATATTGATCAGGGTGCTTTTATTGGTCAGGGCATCTTTGATGTCTTTCCAGCCAATTGCCCAGATGGTATTAAGATTCAAGTCTTTACGTTTCATTTCCTTATTCTCCATGGCCTAAATAGTGGCCGGTCAGCTTGACGAAGACGTCTTCCAAGGTGACGGGTTGGCCTTCGCTGTGTGCCGCTTTGAGTAGTTCTGGCGTATCCAGGGCAATGATCCGGCCCTGGTGGATGATCGCGACCCGGTTGCTGAGCTGGTCTGCTTCTTCCATGTAGTGGGTGGTGAGGAACACGGTCATACCCTCAGCCGCAAGTTGCTGCACCAGCGCCCGGACCTCGCGCGCCACGTTGGGGTCTAGGCCGCGGGTGGGTTCGTCCAGGAAGAGCACCTTGGGCTGGTGCAGCAAAGCCCGTCCGATGATCAGCCGCTGTTTCATACCGTTGGAGTAGGTCTCCACTTTGTTTTTCTGGCGGCTGTTTAACCCCACCAGGCCGATCACTTCATCCACCCGGCGCTTGTTGACCCCGTACAGCCGGGCAAAGAACCGCAGGTTGTCGAGGGCAGACATACGGCCATAAAGGTTCTGGCTGTCGGAGACCACCCCGATCAGCGGTTTGAAGGCATCGCGCTCAGTGACTACATCGCAGCCCATCACAGAAGCCTGGCCGGAAGTAGGCCTCAGCTGGCCGGTCAGCATGCGGATGGTGGTGGTCTTGCCCGCCCCATTGGGACCGAGGTAGCCAAAGATTTCGCCGGGGTATACGTTAAAGCTGATCCGGTCAACGGCCAGCAGACCGTTATATTCCTTGGTGAGGTTGTGGATTTCAATTGCGTTCATCATCGCTCCTGGTGCCAAAGTGGGTATTGGGAATGCGCCCACATCTGGCTGGTTGTATCTTATACTGCCTTCAGTATATTAAAAAGGAAAAGCGAATGCAATAAAAAGCGGGTGAACGGCGTATTGGGGGCGTGAACGGCGCATTAGGTGCCTTGGCTGGCGGATAACCACCAGGTCAGGTTTGCCTGAAATTTTAGAAATATGGCTGGAAAGTAACCAGGGTTGGTCAGTAACCGAGCAGTTCACGCAGTTCGCGCGCCGCACTTTTGCTCAGGGGGATCTCGGTATTGGCGGAATCCTTGAGCCGTAGGCTGAAGCTGTCTCGAGTATAAGGGATGACTTCCTTGACGTGTTGTAAGTTCACCAGGTAGCTGCGGTGAGCGCGGAAAAAGCCGCTGCGCGACAGCCGTTTCTCCAATTCAGAGAGGGTGAACTGGGTGGGGAACAGGTCGTTCGCAGTTTGCAGGTAGGCTTTGTTGTCCTGTGCAATAGCAAACAGAATATCCGTTGGGTTGACCAGGGCTACTCGCCCTTCCAGCTTTGCCGGGATCATAAAAGGCAGGGATTGAATCTGTTCTTCCTCCGACTGGAAGGCNNTGGCTGGAAAGGATCTCCACCGTGTTCTGGTCACAGCTATGAAAAGGTTCCACGAGGATCAGGATATCGGGCTGGTGCAAGATCGCCCGCCCGAAGGAAAGGCGGCGGTTGAGGGCGGGCGATAAATCTTCAACCCGCGTGTTGGCGTTGTCAGAAAGCCCGACCAGATCGAGCACTTCCACAGCCCGTTTGACGGGCAGGTTGTGCAGTTTGCGGAAGAATTCCAGGTTGGAGAGCGCTGACTGGCGTGTGTACAACTTCTCCTCGGCGAACTGGACCCCCACCTTACGGCTGAAGGATTGGTTGTCTTCATAGGGATTAATCCCGGCCAGCCGGATTTGACCCAGGTTGGGCCGCGTTTTTCCAAGCAGCAATTCAATCAGCAGCTCTTTCCCGCTGTCCACGCTGCCGAGGATGGCGCAGACTTCCCCTGACTGCACGCTGAAATCTGGGATGTCGATGACATTTTTTTGCTCGACGGATTTTTGCAGGTTTTTGATCTCGATCAGCATCAGCACTCATGGTCCCTTTGTGATTGATCCTATATCTACTATAGCAGATTTAAGCGAAATCGGAAGTCGTCTGGAGAT
>DNGN01000114.1 GCA_003486225.1 Chloroflexota bacterium | reverse complement strand
AGCGCCAGGAGATGTTCCGTCCAATACACCGCTTGACGCAGGATCGTGCCGACTGCTTGAATGGTTGGAGCATCCGCAGCACCTGCATTCACAAACTCCTGGCTGACGGGGATCAGCAACAGCCAGCAGATCGCAATGACCATATAGGTCACGGCTTCCAAAACACCGCGAAAGATAACTGCGCCAAGGGCTAAGGGTTCATTGTACTTGCGAAAAATTGGGAACATCATTGCAGGGATCATTGCCAGAGGAAAACCCATCACCAATACCAAGAGAGCGCCTAAGATCACGCTGCCCTCATTGGCATNNATGCCAGCAACTGTCCCGATGATAAAGAATAACCCTACAAGCACTGCTGTTTTTCTGTTTGTATTCATTTTAATTATCCTTTACTCAATTTGATTGGCTGGTTAGACGCGTGCCTTTATGTGCCTTGGTCTGCATAAATTCATCTTCTTTTAGATCGCAATTCAAAATGCAGTTTTTGAAAAGCGGTTGATTTTTGATCCCAGCACAAAAAAGGAGATGATGTAGGCGAAGAAGCTGACTGAACCAATAAGTGAAGTAGGCGTGATAAGCTGGAGAAGTGCTGCCACAAGACCTGCCACTCCGATCACAACACTCACCCAGCGCAGGCCCTTNNCCTGGTGTATGATAGATTTCTGAGAGAGGGCTGTGTGCAACGTGGGGTGTCGCGAAAGCGATCATTGCGATGAGGCCCACAATGCTCAAGGCACTACCAAAAAGTGCTGGCGCTAAGCTTGTTTTCCGCAAAGTGAAAAACAAGGCCAAGATGAGAGGTATCCCTGAAACGAGTCCCAGCAAGTATAAGACGTTCTCTGCAACGCGCAGGATACGCACATCCGGGAATCTGGCGACCAACTCGGTAAAGGTTGGTGGGTCTGCAGGGACGAAGCCTACCGCGACAACCATAGATAAGATGAGTAGGATACCACCGAGAATACCGGCCATACCGCCCCATCTCAATACACTTTTTTCCTGCTCGATCATTTGTGAATTACCCATATCAATTTTTCCTTTTTAGTTTTCATCACTTGTTAGGTGTGGTAGGAACATAAATTTGGTTGCAGCTTTTGCCCTTGCTCTGGGATATAGCCCGTTAGAATTATCAATATTTGAACCTCCTTTCTATTTTTCGGGTTTCATTTGCTTCGTGCAATTCATTAGTTGATCATTCGGCTACTTTTCTAAGGCTAGTCTTAGACTACCGAAAGCCAGAATGACTGTCAGTGAACCGAAAACCAATGTTTCTGCTGTTACTCCGGAGACAAAATTGCCCAGGATATTCAGCACCAGATATCCAAATAGGATCCAGACCCCGATATTGACCCATTTAATTGTGGTACCAGCTTTGAGATTCCTTAATTTTGCCATGATCAGGCCGATGAAAAAAACGGTGACTACGATTGCAATGAATTCCAACTGATATAAATTCGATTGATCTTCGGCAACTTGTCCGCCCCACACAAAACTGGAGGGTACAACCTTTAACAAGATGAGGGTATGCATGATCAGCATGAGAGAAAACGCAATTATTAAGATCTTACCTGCAAGAGTGGCGGAAATCATTTTCTTCATCACGTTTCTCCATTTGGTCTTGTGGGTAGACTTAGTTCAAACCTGGGCTGCCTGAAATGGCTTTCAGGCAGCCCAATCATTCCTATCCTGCCTCTACTCCCTGTGAGACGTCTTGCAGACGATTTTGGACCAGGGTCATGCGTACAGATCGGTAGATCGAAACGACCAGATTGCTGCCCACATAGGTAGAAATCACCAACAGGATCCACTTCACAACTGCAGGCAGATTCGTAATCATCAGCAGCGTGCCGAACAGCCCGATCACGATCACGTGGATGATGTACACGCCATAAGAATTGCGGTTCAGAATATCCCAAAGCTTTCCGCTTTTATTGAGGTAAAACCGGAAACTCTCCACCATCACATAAACCATCACTAGCGATGAGAGGTGGAAACTCACAAACCACAGGAATTGGTATAGTGGGGTAACACTGAAATTCGACGTCATAAATGGCCAGATACGTACGAAGATATGAACCGTGACTGGCAACCAAGACACAGAGTTGGCAACGAGGTAGAGAGTCTTTTTCTTTGGCAGTTCAGCAAAAACGTTTCGACGGTAAGCTATCGCCCCTGCGATGTAGAACAGGAAGTGAGCCAGCAGCCGTTCGTTCTCAAAATCAAGGATTGGGGTCAGGGTCCAACTGCGGAAACCTGCCACGCTGCCGATCCCATAGCTGAAGCCCAGGCTGAGGATAAATGAGATGCCTGCCATCCAGGCCAATGAGATTTTGGGGAACTTGATCCCGGTCTTCTCCACTGCCAGATAAATCAGGTTGAACACGAACAGCAACGGAAGGAACCAGAGCCAATTCTGGCTGTTGGGGCTGTTGAAATGGAAGTAATTGAGCCAGTTCTCTTGTGGAAGTCCGCGAGAGTACAGGAAAATCACCCGGTAGAGGGGGATCAGAGTGAATACCGCGAGCAGCCAGGGGAGCATTAATCTTTTGATCTTACCGTTGACAAAACCCCATCCTGTCTTCTTGTCCAGGGATGAGGGTGTCAGGTAACCGGCGATAAAGAACATGGTCGGCATCACAAAGGTATCAAACATAATGCCGACAATACCTACCCATGTCACGGTGTCAGGATCATCCACAATCCAGAACCCACCCCACAGACCGGCAGACTCATACACGCCACCGACATGATAAAGGACCACCAGGAATATGATGATTGTCCTGAGATTGTCCATCCAGTGTAGACGTTTTTTGGGGTTTGAGAGATATTCTTTTGGTGACATTTTTTTCTCCTTGTTGTTTGGTTTAGAAAATTTTTTCTCATTAGATCAATGAGATTTTTTAATTTCGTCTCGCATATTTCTACTGAGAGAGTTTTCAATTAGATCAACAAGCTTCGCGGCTGGAAAACCTTTTGGAATGAATAAATCTGCACCGGCTCCTTTGGCCTTCAGGCCTTGTTGGTCATTTTCTGTCAAAACAAGAATCACTGTTTGGGGCCATTCTGCTTTAAATTTTGATATTGCATTCCAGCTGGATTCTTCAAATATGCTGGCATCCAATAAAATCAATTCCGGATGTAACTCATCGCTCATCTTCAATAACACAGATGTATCCTGAGCCTCAGCGATAATTTCTATTTGAGGAACCGTCCGCAGTAAAGATTGAAGACCATTCCGCAGGTGGCCTGGTTTCGTAATCACCAGGGCTACTGTTATTTTTTTCAACGCGTATCTTTCTTACCTTTCACATTTTTTTCTACAATGATCGTAGCAGGCAATCGCTACCAGGATAACTACTAAAGGATAGAATTCATCTCATACAAAAAGACCGCTTTGAAAGCGGTCTTTTTCTGTAAAATGCTGTAAATCTATCTATAACAAATGTTGTAGATTCTTTTTATGGCCTCAAGGGCGAATAACCTTCTCGTAATGCATACAGCGCAGCCTGGGTGCGGTTTGCAAGGTGCAGTTTAGACAAGATATTGCTGACATGGGTTCGGACCGTCCCCTCGGATATCACCAGTTCCTCTGCAATTTCCTGATTGGTCATCCCTTGAGCCACCAATTTGAGCACATCCATCTCCCGATCGGTAAGAGGCTCTTTTGTAGGCGGAAGATTTGATTTTCGCTGGAGTTCACTCATAAGTTTGTTGGCAATATCGGAGGACATGGATGGCTTTCCATGGTGCACATCCCGGATCGCATGTAGCAATCTGTCTGGTGAAGTATTTTTGAGCAAGTAACCCAGCGCTCCTGCTTTTATGGCTGGGAAAACGGTCTCGTCATCAGAAAAACTGGTCAACACCAAAATCTGCGCATCAGGAGATTGTTCTTTAATTTTTTGGATCGCTTCCAGTCCGCCCATGCGAGGCATTGCCATATCCATTAAAATCACATCCGGCTCCAAATCACAAGCCTTCTGAACTGCTTCAAGACCATCCGAGGCTTCCCCGATTACTTTCATTCCAGGCTCAGTGCCGATCAGGGTCCGTAACCCTTCCCGCACAACGGCATGATCGTCAGTGATTAAGATTCGGATCATCGATGGTTCCGACTGCTTATCCATCATAGTTCTCCTCAAGATTCAGATTGGAAGATTTTGTTTCCGCCTTCAGTGGGACACTAACCGTAATTATTGTGCCCGCTCCAGCTTCAGATTGAATGCACAAATTCCCTCCAATTTTCACAACTCGTTCATTCATGCTCGATAATCCCATCCCCCCCGTACTCGTTGTTAACTTTGGATCAAACCCGCGTCCATTATCCGTAACTGTTAAGATAAAAGATCCTTCCCCCATTTTTAGCGACAAGACAACTTCAGATGCTTTAGCGTGTTTCAAGGCATTATTCAAAGCTTCCATAGATAGATGAAATAATTCTTCTTCAACGTTTTGGGGTAAATCAATTTCTTGAGCAACATGCAAGCGGGCGTTGATACCCGCCCTTCTTTCAACAGACGCCAAACGGTGCTCCAAAGCACCAACCAAGCCTTCGTTTTGTAAGATCTGTGGTCGCAGCTCATAGACCAACAATCGCATTTCCTGTAACGCTTGCTGAGATATCTCTCCAAGCCGGGTTTGATTTACTTTTACCTGGACAAAATCTCCACTATCGATAATGCGTTGTCCCGCCTCCGAAAGAAGTGTGAGGCTGTAAATAGATTGTGTTACCGAATCATGAAGGTCTCGCGCTAGGCGATTGCGCTCATTCATGATGGCAACTTTCCTAGTCTGCTCAAAGAGCTGTGCATTCTCAACCGCTACGCCAATCTGATGAGCAATAGAAGTTAGTAATTGAAGGTCTTGAGCGCTGAATTCTCGATCGTCACGAGTAACGGTGAACAGGGTCCCGATGACTTTTCCCTTTGAACTCACAGGGACAATGGCCATGGAACGAAGACCTTCCTTTCGCACAAGCATCCTGGTTAGCCGCGGATCCCTGGAAATATCTCGTCTGATCAAGGGTTGGTTGTTTTGGATCACCTGCCAAGATAAGCCTTCCCCGATTTCCAAATTGTCGCTCTCGTTTGCCAACTGAGGCTTAAATCCTCGCTGGGCGGCGACAGTTAAAGCCTGTGCTGCTTCATCTAGTAAATAGATTCTTCCGGAATCAATACCGATTACTTGTAGGGTCTCATCCAGAGCGTCATTCAGGATTTGCCCCAGATCGCGGGATTGGTTGACCGTGGCGGCAATGGCATTGAGAACAGCCAGTTCCTCTGTCCGAGCAGCCACTTGCTGTTCTAGCTTTGCATATGACTCCTGCAGATGGCCAGACATGAGATTGAATTGGTCAGCCAATTCTTCGATTTCATCCCCTGTTTGTGCGCTGATGGTTTGACCAAAGTTGCCTTTTGCCACTTCCTGAGCAGCCTGACTTAGCTCTCTGATCGGCCTCGTGATCCGCCTAACCCCCCAGGCTACGACGAGGGCTGGAATAACGATCCCAAGCACCAACAGCAAGAGTAGCGCTTGTTGGTAGCCTTGGTTTGGGTTGGTCAGTGCCGTCCAGTTATCCTCAGCAATTAATCCCCATGCCGTCCCAGGTATTGGGGCAAAACTGGCAATGCTCTCATCGCCTTCCTCGCCGCGAGTACGGATAGTTCCAGTTTGCCCGCGCAAAACCTGAAGCATTGGTTCTTGCAAGGATAAATCATTCCCAACTTTTGTGAGGTCAGAATGATAGATGACCCGACCAGCTCCATCAACTATATAAGAACTACCTTCTACTCCAATCCGCAGTCTGACGATATCGCCATAAAAAGCGCTTGTGGCTTCATCCAGTTGGAACATCCCTGCCATGATGCCCAAGAATTCGTCTTGACTGCCTGTTATAGGCACAGCAACAACAATAACTTCAGCATTGCCTGGCCCATCCGCCACAATGTCTGAGAATTTTGGGCCTGGGTTGCTAATCATCTGACGATAGTAGGATCGATCTGACCAATCTTGCCAAAGAGCATCTGTACGCATCGGCTCAGTGGCTACCATTGTCCCATAGGTATCTAGAATAAATACGCCACCATCGAAGATGGCTAACCGGTTCTTAGAATTTCTGAGTGCAGTAAGTTGGCCAGTAGGTCCATAGCGAGTGATATCCTCACTCCGCGCCTCAGCAGCAAGAAGATCGGCATACTCTCTCAGATCTGTGGCAAATTGACTGGCAGCCAGATGGGTTAGCTCCTGGTTTCGTTCTATGATCAAGTCCTCTGTTACCTGTTTGTACGCTGCGAATATAACCAGAGTTACTTCTGCCAGAATACTCGCCGTGGGCACGAATGTCCAGACAATGATTTTGACGCGCAGACTTCTCCGACGAATACCTGGTTGCATTAGGGCCTTCCTATTCTTTTTCTTGTTGAGCTGCTTCGATCTGGAGACAGACATTCTGTATCTGCTCGATTGGCGATTGCCCCAGGGTGAAGATTTGTTCCCATGCAGCACTTGTAAACCTTGTTGCTTCAGCCATATTCGCGAAGATCTCACTCGTCACCGAATAGTCATTAATATGTCCATCTGCGAAGGCAGCGATATTCATGTCTTTGGCTTTCTCCGGGAACTCCTCACGAATGTAGCCTACCCAATCATTCACCAGAGAAGCTCGTGCTGGTTGGAGGAAGTTTGCACGGGCCATAGCCCGACCGTAATCTTTACTAATTAAGAATTTGACCAACTCCCAGGCTTCATCGGGGTGTTTGGTTCCAGCATAGATGCCAAAGCCATCTGTCGTGGCGAGAGTCACTTTGCGATCAGGCCCGGATGGGAACGGAGCTACGCCTACCCGGAAGGTGGCTCCTAACAGGATATCCTTGAGTGCCCAGGAACCATCTTCGACCATCGCTACCTGCTGATTGATGAAAGCCTGGCGTGTCGAGACGTTGTGCACGTCTAAATTTGTGGCCATTACTTTGTCATCCCACATGCGGGCGCGAAGCCATTCCAGTGCTGCCATAGATTCAGGCTCATTCATGAGACAATCAGCAGGATCATCCGGGTTTACAAAATGCCCCCCCCAGCCATTGACATGAATCTGGAGGCGATCCCACGAAATATCGAGCATACTACCCCATAAATCAGTTTGGCCATCTCCGTTGAGGTCATGCGTAAGTGCCTGCATAGCAGCTAGATAATCATCGTGATTCCAAGTCTCGTCAGGATAATCGATGGCATAGGCATCAAACAAATCTTTGTTGTAATAAAGCGCCAGTGCGCCGTGATATTTTGGTAGGCCATATTGCTGCCCATCCCTTGTAAAAAATGCCTGGTATTGAGCTGGATTCCAATCATCTATCGTGGCTTGGTCCAGATCGGCATTGACATATCCCCCTAGATTAAGCGTGTATCCTTTTTGTGCCCAGGTGGGGAAGTGCGCACAGCAGCCTTGAAAGACATCAGGGGCAGTCCCTGCTTGCATATCACTCAGCATCTGTTCCGCCATATTTTCTGGATCTGGAGTGAAAAAGACACGAATGTGGGGGTGCGTGGCGTGAAATTCTTCTAGCATTTGCTGCGCCATAGGCTGGAACCAATCGGTGCTCCAATCCTGATAGACGAGTTGCACAGGACTCCCATCCTTAGGTAGGGTAGCAGATTTGCGCGGAGAGCAAGCAACTAGAGCGGCACTTACCGCGCTGGCACCAGCCAATTGCAGAAATTCTCGTCGGGAAAGAGGTGATTTGCTTTCTTCCATGGGATACCTCTCCTGTGGATGTTGTCCTCTGTTCGCTCCCGCTGGCGAGCCTATTATTGAGTTAGAATAAGATAATTTTTTTGGGGTGTGAATCTTCACACGAATTGATAAGATAACTTAGCAATCTGGTCCACCAACGGTTACTCATGAACTGTCACTAATCAATTGTACTGGAAATCTACTTTTAAAGAAATATCGAACTGTGGTAAAGATACATTTAATCGCTTGGTAGGTTTTATTACTGCTCATATTTTCTCCTCAATTTCTTCAGTAATCGATGGTAATACTAATCACGTTGGCGTTCCAGGGTATTCGTCAGATGGGGAAGTAGTACTCGGCCTCAGTGGGGTACGCATATATCCTGATTCTATCTATCACAACGCTAACAACAAGCATCATAGCGCCTAGCCCCACCGAATGAATGGGGTCCATGTTCGCTTATTTGGCAGGGACAGCTCATGGCTTTTTCGCGGGAACGGATTCATCTCTACCCTTCGCGGGGCTAATGTATGGAGGCACCTTCCTAGTCGTTGTATTTCTAACCACCCACTGGTTGTATCTCGCCTGGCAGGCAAAGACGAACAGTTAGGATTGAAATGAAAGCCTAAGGTGATAGAATATAGAAAATGAACAAGAGAATCTCCACTTTTCTGATGGTGTTCAATGGGGGGATCTGCATCTTTTTCTTCACCCGCGTTTTATTCCTTTCTGATGCAACCAGAACTGTGAGAAAAGACGTGGTGCAAGGCATCCTGATTGGCTTTGCACTGGCGTTTGTCACAGCCCAGGTTTACGCGAGAATCAAGACTGTGAAGGTCAACGGCTGGGTCACCATGTTCGGACTGGGCGTGCCCGGCAACAGCATGCTGCTGCGAGCTGCACATGCTCAATTCTTTCCCGGCCCGGTAAACGTGCCGGAAGAGGCCATGTACTGGTGGACGAACTCAGATGGTGCAGGTCGCATACTGAGTGGTCAGCACGAGTACACCGTGTACTTTCCACCTGGCGGTCTCCCACCCCACGATGCCTTTTGGTCGCTGACGTTGGGTGATGCGCAAAATCGCTTTGTGGCAAATCCGATCAACCGGTACAGCCTTAGCGACCGCTCTGGCCTTGTGCCAAACACCGATGGCTCTATAGATATTTTCATTCAAAACACCGCTCCGGCGGGGACTGAAGCCAACTGGCTGCCTGCGCCAACAGGCAACTTTATCCTCTGGCTGCGCGTGTATATACCCGGCCAGGCTATTCTCGACGGCACGTATAAAGTGCCGCCGGTTATCAAAGTAAAGTGAGACCTGATATGACACTCGAGCATCTACTCATATTCGGTCCGGTCATGTTCACAGTATGGTTCGTAATTATCTACCTTTGGCCGCGCTTGCTGATGTCAGTATACAAGAGAGGGATACTCGTAGAAGGAGGGGGCGATGGCCCCATCCCGGTCAATACGCTCTATACTCAGTCCCAGGCGCTGTTTGCCGATCCTCTGCACCCACCCGCCTCAGCCTCCAAGCTGATGACCACCGGCGTGAACCGAGATACGCTCCCCACGGTCGGCTGGCTTGATCTTCGAAAAGGGCCGCAAGTCCTGCACGTGCCGGACATGGCTGGCCGCTATTACAGCGTGCAGTTCACGGATCCATCCAAGAACACCAATTTTGCCTACGTCGGAACACGCGCCACAGGCACGCAGATGGGTGAGTATCTCATCACGGGGCCAGGTTGGAAAGGAACCGTACCGCAAGGAATGAAACAGATATCCTCGCCGAACAACTCAGTGCTCGTTCTCGGCCGCGTGCTCGTATACGACGACCGCGATCTGTCGACCGCCTATGAACTTTCTAAACAGATCCAGCTGACACCACTAAGCAGGTTGAAAAAATAGAATAGTAGCCCAACATTGGTTGAAGATGAATTGTTGTTCTTATACTAAAGATGCAAACTTTTAATTTTCTTTGAATAAAGCCCCAAAATAA
>DNGN01000161.1 GCA_003486225.1 Chloroflexota bacterium | reverse complement strand
GCAGAACCGTTGCGAACAGCTTTGTAGCCGCCCACGTAATATTGCCAGCCGACATAAAACTGCACGGGAGTGGCCAGGACAAACATCAGCCAGTTGACCCAGGGAGCATGGGCCCACATGCCCCATAACCCGATATCCCGGCCCATGGCCAGGATGAACAACGGCAGCGTGAAGATCAGCCCGATCACTAGCAACCGCTTCTGGAGGGCGATCTCTGCCTGCCTGGCTTTGGCTTCAATATCTTCCGCTGCCCCCCCAAGTTCGATGGCTTCAAATCCCGCCTCCGTGACGGCTTTGCGGAGTTCAGCCTGGCTGACCACCGTGGGCACATATCGCACCCGTGCCCGCTCACTTGCAAAGGTCACCGTGGCTTCCAGCACCCCCTCCAGTTCTGCCAGGGCTTTTTCCAGCCTGCGAGCGTCATTATCATCACTCATGCGCTGGATCACCAGGTCTGCTTCGCCAGTCGCGATTCCATACCCGGCTCGCTCAATCCGGCTGATCATCTCCGTCAGATTGGCCCTGGACGGATCATATTCAACCGCCGCTCGTTCCGTCGTCAGGTTCACGTTGGCCACCTGCACCCCGTCCACCTTTTTGATATTACGCTCAACCGCCGCAACGCAGTTGGCACAGGTCATACCGGTTACAGGAATAGAAATTTGTTTTGTTTTAGACATATGCACCACCAAGCAACAAGCCTTAGCAGATATTGTTCACTCCTAAGGCTCGTCTGTTGAATTTAATCGTGTAAGTATTGGATGGGGCCGAGGTTAGCTCCCGCACCCTCTCTAAAGAACTTGCCTCTCTAGAGATTCAGCAACGAACCCTCTGGAGGGTAATTAATCTCTTTCATCAATGCCACGATCTTGTCCTCGGTCGCCGGGGCTTCGAAAACCACCTCTACCTGCTTGGTTTCATTGGAGGCTTTCACAGACTGGACGCCTTCAAGGTCGCCAACTTCCATCTGGATGGTATGGACACAGTGTCCACAAGAAATTTTGGGTACAGTAAAAGTAACAGTTGTCATTAGAGTCTCCTAATTTTAGAAATTTTTTTCGATCTATTTATTTGATGCTTCATACACGTCAATAATTTCCTGCAAAACCCGTTCTCGTTCTGCCTGGTCCTCGCCTTTTACAGCCGTAATCACACAGGAGTGCAGGTGTTCATCCAGAACGATCTTGCCAACTTTGTTGAGTGCTGCCTGTACGGCCTGGATCTGCCGGATGACATCAATGCAGTAGGCATCCTCTTCCAGCATGCGCCGGATACCAGCCACATGCCCCTCAACTGTTTTCAAACGTTTTGCAGCATCTTCGTGTTTCATCGCATCCTCGCTATACCCCCCCCATGGGGGGTGGGTATAATTAGTATAGAACAAATTCTGCCACCTGTCAAGTATTTCATTTAAACCAGTTTCACCGCCACTTCCCTCATTAGATTAGATTTGGATTATTCGAATTGACTTCACATGGACAATTTGCTAGGATTAAATTTAATCAGCCCTCATGGTAATCCCCATCGCATCACGTTTTCCAATTGAATAGGAGAAAAAAATGAAGCGAAAAATGTATCTGGTTTCACTACTTGTCTTGCTGGCGCTGGTGATCGCCATTCCGGTCCAGGCCATCACCTTCGGCCAACCCGATGGGGATGGCCATCCTAACGTGGGCATGCTCTGGGCTGAACTGCCCAGCGGCCTGTATGGGGTTTGTTCCGGCACGTTAGTACCAGCCGCGAATCGGGTGAAGTATGATGTGTTCCTTACCGCGGCACACTGCCTGGCCTGGGCTCCAGAAGGAACCATCTGGATGGTCACCTTCGACTCCGAGACCGTAGATTACAGTCAGGACCCGCCCGAGGTGATCGCTGATTTTATCATCGCCAAAGATGCTGTCTTCCATCCTGACTATAACCACGACATGGCGGATCTGCACGACCTGGGTGTTGTCCTGCTGCCGAATAATTCAGCCAAAAAGATCGAGCCTGCTGAGATGCCGCCCCTGGGCTTGCTCGATGACATGAAAGCCGAGGGAGCCCTTAAGGGACAGGAATTTGTCGCCGTGGGCTATGGTGCCACCCGGTTGGATAAGACTGGTGGTTTCCAGCCGCTCTTCTATGAAGATCTGCGGCAGTTTGCTACCGGCACTTTCAGTTCCCTGACCAATAGCTGGCTGCACATTTCCATGAACCCGGCCACCGATGATGGCGGCACCTGCTACGGCGATTCCGGCGGTCCGCACTTCCTTGGCGACAGCAACCTGCTGGTATCCATCACCGTCACCGGTGATTCCCCATGCCGGGCCTCGGATGTGACTTACCGGCTGGATACTGAATCAGCCCAATCCTTCCTCTCGACGTACATCGCATTCCCCTGATCAGCATCGCTACGAACGCTAGCTAAAGCAAACTCCCAGCGGAACCTTCGCTAGCAAGATCCGCTGGGAGTTTTCCTTTTGTTCAATACCACACAATTTTCACAGCCTTTGAGGGGGGAAAAAAATTATGATATTATTAACCTAATTTGGTCTTTATTGTTTTGTATATGGAAGTTCAGGAGGTATTTTAACCATGGGTACTCCACTCACCTTCCTTTTCACCGATCTTGAGAACAGCACTCAGCTTTGGGAGCATTTCCCAGACAAGATGCACTCCGCCATGGCCCGCCACGATGCCCTGATTTCGGACGCAATCAAAAAACACAATGGCCGAATCGTAAAATCAACGGGGGATGGCTTCCACGCTGTCTTTGAATCAGCTTTCGATGGACTTCAGGCCGCCCTGGAAAGCCAGCAATCCCTAGGTGCGGAAACCTGGCCGCAGGCCACCGGCCCGCTCCGGGTGCGCATGGGGCTGCATACCGGTGACAGCCAGGCTCGCGATGGCGATTATTTTGGGCCTACCCTCAACCGAGCTGCCCGCGT
>DNGN01000105.1 GCA_003486225.1 Chloroflexota bacterium | reverse complement strand
GTGCGGACTTCAATCACTTCGATACCTGGGGGATAGGGTTCGCTCTTGCGAACCAGGCGCGGGATGACTGCCCGTTTAAACCCCAGCTTGCTGGCCTCGCGCAGGCGGTTGGTAAGCTGCGAGACTGTACGCAGTTCGCCCGAAAGGCCAATCTCGCCGATCATAACAGTATCGGCGCGTACAGCCTGGTCTTTAATGGAAGAAGCAATCGCAGCTGCAATTGCCAGGTCTGCCGCCGGTTCACCGATCTTCAACCCGCCCACGACATTGACAAAGACATCCTGCTCTCCGAGCCGGAAACCCATGCGGCGCGTGAGCACGGCGGTAATCAGCAGCANNGTCGGGCTGGTCAGGCCCTGCACTTCCACCAGCAGCGGACGGGTACCTTCCATGGTGACTGCAATCGCTGAGCCAGGGGCATTGACCATACGCTCTGCCAGGAAAGCCTCAGATGGATTAGGCACCTCGACCATGCCGCGCTCCTGCATCTCGAAGACCCCAACCTCCGAGGTGGCACCAAAGCGGTTCTTGACTGAGCGCAGCAGGCGGTATGCACCGAAGCGGTCGCCTTCGAGGTACAGCACGGTATCCACAATGTGCTCCAATACGCGCGGCCCGGCAATCGTGCCTTCCTTGGTGACNNAGGTCACCGGTATAAGTGGTCTGGATCGAGTCGACCACCAGCAGCGGCGGTCCAACGCTCTGCACATGGTTGAGCATCACTTCCAGGTTGGTCTCGGTCACCAGGTAAAGGTCTTCAGGCAGTTCGCTGGGCGTGCCTTCCTGGGCCAGCAGGCGTTTGGCGCGCATTTTGATCTGGTTCTCGGACTCCTCACCGGAGATGTACAAGACTGTGGACTGGCGGGCGATCCCCATGGCGGTCTGCAGCAGAAGAGTGGATTTTCCGATTCCCGGGTCGCCGCCGATCAGCACCACCGATCCGGGCACCACACCACCACCCAAAACGCGTGCAAATTCACCAATTGAAAGCGGCATGCGGTCATCCGACTCGCTGCTGATCTCGGTCAGCCGCCGCGGCTCGGAAGTGGAGCTCAGGCCGCGCGGGATGCTAGTTTTGCCATCTGGCTGGATGATCTCCTGTACCATGGTGTTGTATTCGCCGCAGCCAGGGCAGAGCCCCATCTCTTTTGCAGATTGCCGCCCACAGTTCTGGCACACGTATACGCTTCTTGCTTTTGCCATCGTCTGACCTCTGTCAATGAATTTAGTCGCTCATTTGTTCTGAATTATATCATTAGTTGCCCAAGCAGACCTAATCTTGGAAAAATCTTCCCAAATAAAAAAGCCTGACCAGGTTTGCCAGTCAGGCTTATAGATTTTGGTCAGAGATCAGGCTGGTTCGGCCATGGTCTCGCTTTCGCCTCGCCGCAGCACGATCGAGGGCGAATCCTCACCCATTTCGGTTTCGATCAGGATGGTATCACCATCCTCAAACTGGCCGCTGAGCAGCGCATCGGAGAGGGCGTCTTCGATCTGGTGTTGGATGACCCGCTTGAGCGGGCGAGCGCCGTATTCTCGCTCGTAACCCAGTTCTGCCAGCAGTTCGATGGCATCCTCACTCGGCACAAGGGTGATGGAATTTTCTTTGAGGCGCTCCGAAACTTTGACCAGCTCCAGAGTGACAATCTCTTTGATGTGTTCCTGGCTGAGGGCCCGGAAGACGATCACCGAATCGACCCGGTTGATGAACTCCGGCCGGAAGACCCGTTTAAGGGACTCTGTCAGCTTCTTGCGCATCTCGTTGTAGGCCAGCTTCTCTTCCATTTCCTGCTCAACTTTGAGCTGGAAGCCGAGCTTGCCCTGGTTCATGATCATATCAGCACCCACGTTGGAGGTCATCACAATGATGGCGTTGCGGAAGTCCACTTTNNTCCATGAATTCGGACATATCCAGCTGGATCAGCGCATCTTCGCTGCCAAACAGGAAACGGGCCAAAGCTTTGGTCAACTCTGTCTTGCCCACACCGGTCGGTCCGAGGAAAATGAAGGAACCGATCGGACGGCGGGGGTCTTTCATACCAGCCCGGGCGCGCCGGACGGCTTTGGAGATCGCCTCAATGGCCTCTTCCTGGCCGATGATCGCTTCTTTCAGCTCTTCTTCCATGTGCAGCAGGCGTTCAGATTCTTCCTGAGCAATCTGCATCACCGGCACCCCGGTCCACATGGAGATCAGTTCGGCGATATCCTCCACCGTGACTTTCGGGCTGTTGTCTTTATCCCATGCGGTGCGCAGCCTCTCCAGCTCAGCTTCCAGGAATGCTTCCTGCTCCTGTAAAACATCCGTCTCTTCCTGAAGTTCCTGTTCCTGCGCTTCGTAAAGTTCCTGGCGCACCTTTTTTAATTTGGCGGTAACCTCTTTGGCTTCGTTGGCAGCCGGGCTTTTGTACATCCGCACCCGAGAGGCTGATTCATCGATCAGGTCAATCGCCTTATCGGGCAGGAAGCGCTCCGTCACATAACGGGCAGACAGCCGGGCGGCAGCATCCAGAGCTTCATCGGTGATGTGCAGGCGGTGGTGATCTTCGTACGCACTCCGGACACCCTTCAAGATATCAATGGTTTCTTCTACGGTGGGTTCTTCCACCAGAATGGGCTGGAAGCGGCGTTCCAGGGCTGAGTCAGATTCAATATGTTTGCGATATTCTTCCAGGGTGGTCGCACCGATCACTTGAAGCTCTCCGCGCGAGAGGGCCGGTTTCAGAATATTGGCCGCATCCACGGATGAGCCGGCTGCACCTGCACCCACCAGCATGTGAACCTCATCAATGAACAGGATCGCCCCAGAGGCTTTGAGCTCATCGATCACTTTTTTGAGTCGTTCTTCGAACTGGCCGCGGTACATGGTACCAGCCACCAGGGATCCTACGTCTAACTGCAGCACCTGCTTCCCCAGTAATGGGGCCGGCACATCGCCGTCCACAATGCGTTGGGAAAGCCCTTCAACGATGGCGGTCTTACCCACACCGGGTTCTCCCATCAGGGCTGGGTTGTTCTTGGTGCGGCGTGCCAAAATCTGAATGACACGCTCAATTTCCATCTGCCGGCCAATGACCGGGTCCAGCTTGCCTTCTTCAGCATGCGCAGTCAGGTCCACCGCCAGCTGATCGATCATCGGGGTCTTACCCTTGCGTGATTCTGCCCGTCTTGCGGAAGGGCGGCGGGTAGCTGGCCGGGGAGGTGTACTGCCCTCCTGCAGGACACGGCGGGTCTGCCGCCGGATCTGCTCTCCATTCACGCCTGTTTTGCGCAGCACCTGCATTGCCAGGCTGTCTTCCAGACGGATGAGACCTAACAGTAGATGTTCGGTGCTGACATAGGTTTTGCCCAGTTTTTTGGCTTCTTCAAACGCAAATTGAAGCACTTCCTGGGTGCCTGGGGACAGGTCTATCTTCCCGCCGGAGTGGCGGCCAGGCTCGGAAAGCCTTTCCACCAATTCAACCAGCCGGTTGGTCTCTAATCCTAGCTCGCGCAGGACGCGAGAAGCAACACCGCCATCTTCCATAATCAGCCCCAGCAGAAGATGTTCGGTACCAATATAATTATGACGCATACGCTCAGCCTCTTGATGAGCCAGGCTGAGTACTTTTTTCGCTCTTTGAGTTAATCTTTCCATGCCAGACAAAGTTGGCCTCCTAGTTTGCGAATCTGACGATTCTACTCACTAAAGTTTTACTTTTCCCAACGCATTTTCTAATCTAACCAAACTGAGATGCAAACAATTGATAAAAACAGATAAATATTGGCGGAATAGGATAAAATTAGTCGCGTTGCGACAATGTGATTCTACCAGAGAATAAACCCTTTCGCACAAATTTAATATATTTCTAAGACATTCATCCCAGATCGTACAATAAGCATACCAATTGTCGCTTGCTAAAGCAAAAACTATCACTAAATCAAAAAGGCACATCGTTTACCGATGTGCCTTTCGATTACTCAATGTCTGAAGTCTAAGACTATTCTTTCGGTTGGTCTTCTGACTCTTCTTCTGCCGCAGGCTCATCGACTGCTTCTGCT
>DNGN01000305.1 GCA_003486225.1 Chloroflexota bacterium | reverse complement strand
GAGGATTTGAACCTCCGACCCCCGCGTCCCAAACGCGGTGCGCTGACCGGACTGCGCTACGCCCCGATTGCCTAGGGAGTATAAACCACACCTTTGATAAAATCAAGTTATTTGCCACTCGCAGCTTGGTCTCGAGTGACTTGTCCGTGGGTACAAAGCTTGTGAAACCCAATGTATTGTGTAAATATTCACGAAAATCCCTTAATAGCTCTGCAATTAATAAGATTTGCGGTAAAATTGGTAGGATTTGGATTCGAACACATAACTTTTACAGTTATTTAACTTTTATGGAGGTTTATTGTAATGAGTGAAAAATGGGTTTACCTATTTAAAGAAGTAGATAAAGCCGAACAAACCGCTGGTTCCTGGGCTGGTGCTCGGTCATTACTGGGCGGAAAAGGTGCTAATTTGGGCGAGATGACCCGCATTGGTGTGCCCGTTCCCCCGGGGTTTACCGTCAGCACGAGGGCCTGTAATGCATACCTGGCGGCTGGCCAGAAATTCCCCGAGGCAATGTGGGATCAGGAGCTGGAAGCCATGCGTGAGGTCGAAAAACTTACCGGTAAAAAATTCGGCGACCCCGAAAATCCGCTGCTGGTTTCCTGCCGCTCAGGTGCTGTCTTCTCGATGCCCGGTATGATGGACACCGTTTTGAACATCGGCCTGAACGATGAGACCGCAGCCCGCATGGTAGAACTGACGGATGATCCCCGTTTTGTTTACGATGCCTACCGCCGCCTGGTGCATATGTTTGGTTCGGTAGTGCTTAACATTGATGATGAAGCCTTTGAACATCCCCTGGACAAATATAAGGCCGAGAAGGGCTACAAGCTCGATACTGAGATGAAGGCTGAAGATTGGAAGGTCCTGACTGAACTTTACAAAGATGTTGTCAAAGAACAAAAGGGCTTCGATTTTCCGCAAGACCCCTACCAGCAGCTGAAACTGGCCACCGAGGCTGTTTTCAAATCCTGGAACGGGAAGCGCGCCATCGATTACCGCAATGCTGCCGGGATTGCCCACGACCTGGGAACGGGTGTCAATATCCAGACCATGGTGTTCGGTAATATGGATAACTCTGGCACCGGTGTGGCGTTTACCCGCAATCCTTCCACAGGTGAGCCCAAAGTCTGGGGTGAATACCTGATGAATGCCCAGGGCGAGGATGTGGTGGCTGGCATTCGTAATGCAGCGGATGTCAATGAAATGGTCAATGAACTGCCAGAGGCGTATGCTGCCTTCCTGGATGTGTGTGCCAAGCTCGAAAAACATTACCGCGAGATGCAGGATGTAGAGTTTACGGTTGAACGA
Source organism: Chloroflexota bacterium (assembly GCA_003486225.1). The sequence continues at coordinate 3,081 of DNGN01000305.1, read as the reverse complement.
GGTAAGCTGTGGATGCTGCAGACGCGTGATGGAAAACGCACCGCCAAAGCTGCGGTAACCATTGCTGTTGATTTTGCAAACGAGGGGTTGATCAGCAAGGAAGAGGCTGTCAAACGTATCAAACCTGCACAGGTCGACACCTTGCTCCACCCGCAGTTTATTATCGAAGAAAAACGCGCCGCAGAAGCGTCCGGGAAAATGTTCGCCACCGGTGTAAATGCTTCTCCTGGCGCGGCAGTTGGCCGGGTGTATTTTGATGCCGATACTGCTGAAGCCAAGGCCAAAGAAGAAGGGCAAGACGTCATCATGGTACGGCCCTTTACCAAGCCGGATGATGTTCACGGTATGTTGGCCTCGAAAGGTATTCTGACCAGTGAGGGCGGTGCCACCTCCCATGCAGCCGTGGTTGCACGTCAATTTGGTATCCCCTGTGTGGTTGGTGCTTCTGCCGTGCGCATTGACATGGAAAAACGCCAATTCACGGCCGGTGAGGTGGTTGTCCGGGAAGGAGATTATATCTCTGTCGATGGTGCCAGCGGTGAAGTGTTCCTTGGCAAGATCGATTCTGTAACCCCATCCCTGGAAGAGCAAACTGATCTGCTGACCCTGCTGGATTGGGCTGATGCGCTTACCGCTACCGAGGGCATTCGAAAAGCCCCGCAAGGCTGGCCGACGCGCGGCCTGCAGGTTTGGGCGAATGCTGACTATCCCGAAGATGCACGCCGGGCGCGCAGCTATGGCGCAAAAGGGATTGGGCTCTGCCGCACAGAGCACATGTTCTTCGAGCCGGANNCCGCCGCTGCACGAGTTTATGCCCGATGAGCACGAGCTTCTGGAGCAGGTGATCGAGAACCGCATTAAAGGCCAACCGGATGCTGAAAAAGAAGAGCTGCTTGCCAATGTCCAATCCATGCATGAGAGCAACCCTATGATGGGGCTGCGTGGTATCCGCTTGAGCGTGATGATGCCGGAAATCGTTGGCATGCAGGTACGGGCGATCTTTGAAGCGGCTGCAGATGTTAAACTGCGCGGCTTTGAGCCCAAGCCTGAAGTGATGATCCCACTGACTGGCCACGTCAACGAGCTGAAACTCATCCAACCCCAACTGGAAGAGATCGCCAAAGCGGTGATGGAAGAGAAAGGGGTCACCTTTGAGTATAAATTCGGCACGATGATCGAGATCCCGCGTGCCGGGCTGACTGCAGACCAGGTGGCCGCTGAAGCGGAGTTCTTCTCCTTTGGCACCAACGACCTGACGCAGTTCACCTTCGGCTACAGCCGTGACGATGCGGAGCGCAACTTCCTGGTTAAGTATGTGGAAGATGGCATCCTGCCTCAGAACCCATTCCAGACCATTGACCGGGATGGTGTCGGCCAGCTCATGAAGCTGACGGTAGAAAAAGGCCGCAGCACCCGCCTTGACCTGGAATGTGGCATTTGCGGCGAGCACGGTGGTGATCCCAATTCGATTGAATGGTGCCACCTGGTGGGCCTGAACTACGTTAGCTGCTCTCCTTTCCGTGTGCCGATCGCACGTCTGGCAGCCGCTCACGCAGCGCTGGATCACAAAGCAAAATAGAGACGTATTGACGTATTTTTCCCAGGGATAAGTTGATTGTCCCTGGGATTTTTTTTAAACTTGTGTCGCTAAATATGGGCTTAATTATCCAAAGTTTCCTGATCGGATTTACGGCGGCGGCAACCCTGGGGCCGATCGCGTTGGTCTGCATCCAGCGCACTCTTAAATCTGGTTGGCGGGTAGGGGCTGCGTCCGGATTGGGAGTGGCAATGGCAGATGCCACCTACGGACTTGTTGGGGCTTTGGGTTTGTCTGCCCTGACCCAGTTCTTGCTGGATTTTGAGGCGGTGATTCGCCTGGCCGGTGGCGCGGTGCTGGTTGCCCTGGGTGTGCGGGTGATGCGTTCTTTTCGAGTAGTTCACCAGGTAGCCGAAGAGCCCGGGCTGGAGAGGCTTAATTATTTCAGCGTAGTTGGTTCGATCTATCTGCTAACCCTTTCTAACCCGGTGACGATCCTGTTTTTTTCGGCGGTATATGCTGGCTTATCGTTAAGTGGGAGCAGCCTGGGTGGTTTTTCCACAGTTGAAGTGGGTGGTTTTACCCTGGGGGTTTTTGCTGGTTCCCTGAGCTGGTGGCTGATCCTGGTGAGTTTTATTTCAGCAATACGACGACGTTTTCAGCTCAGTCATCTGTACAGGCTGAACCTGGTGAGTGGGATGGCGATTACTGGATTTGGGATTTGGGTGTTCATACAGTTGCTGCTTGGGCGAAATTGATCGGCGTGGTTAAGCTACTCCGGCGCACGTTCTGCGTGCGCCGGAATGCCTCCTGTGCTGATCAAAAGGGATAAGACCTTTTAATCCGAGACGAACCGTTTCAGGTCAGTCTCAATCTCCTTGGCCAAGCCGACTAAGCGGTAATTTTCAAATGTTCCTGGGCAAAATTTGTCCCGGCTTCTAATGCCTGGTAGTTCATTGGCAGGTACTTACGGTTGCGTTCCGGGATGTGATTTTGCAGGGCTGTTTTGACAGAATCAAGCGGGAGCACGGGCACCAAAGCTAGCAAAGCCCCGACCATCACCATGTTGGTGATACGGTTGTTGCCCAACTCTTCAGCCATCTCGTTTCCCGGCACGAATAAGGTGGTGAAATCTTGTCTAACCACATCCCGGTTGATGAGGGATTTGTTGGCGATCATNNTGCCGTAATCGAGAGCGGCATATGTAAGCAACTGCCCGGCAAATAAGGTGCCCTGCCCACCGAAACCTGAAATAATTATGCTTTTCTCCATGTCGTCTCCTTAAACCCTCAACTTGGCGATCTCTTCATTCACCTTGTAATCTCCCAGCGGGAAGACTGGGATCATGTTCTCCTGAATGAAGGTCAGGGCTTCATTGGGGGTGACTTTCCAGTTGGTGGGGCATGAGGAGAGCAACTCCACCATGGAGAAACCGAGGCCGCGTTCCTGGGTTTCGAATGCCAGGCGGATGGCTTTTTTCGCTTTGCGGATATTGGTAGGGTCGTGCAGGCTGCGCCGCACGATATATCCCGCACCATCCATAT
>DNGN01000075.1 GCA_003486225.1 Chloroflexota bacterium | reverse complement strand
AAAACCATCAACTTCTTTGGGGCTTAATCGTCGAGCCCCAATTTTTTGTTAAGCTGGTTTCTTATAGATCCCTTTACTGCGCGTCATGAGCTTGTGTTCGATCATCCCGCGCCGCAGCGAAGCCACATCATCATTGAAATCCAGCAGGATGTGGTTGATCTCGCGTTCCGAATACTCCCGGCCGGGCTCGAATGATTCTGCAATTTTCTCCAGCACCACCAGCCTCTTCTTCATCTGCGATGGGATCTGCACCAGTCGCCCGTGCCGGAAAAAAGTGCGCAGCACCTTCTCCCGGTAGGCATCCTGCTCCACACCCGCCGATAGAGCTGGTTGCGGTAAATGGATCAGTTCCTCCAGGGTCAATCCAAGATTTGCGCTGGTCAGGGTATAGGTCTGGTAATATTGGTCCTTTGTGGCCTGCAGAAAACCCGCCTCGGTCAGCTTGGTCAGGTGATGTGAAATCGTGGCAGGATTCAACCTCAGGATAGCCGCCAGCTCCTCCCCGTGACGGGATTTGATGCGTACCAGGTTGAGGATCAATAGCCGTACTGGATGCCCCAGCGCCTTGAACAGATCAGCACGCGCCTCCAGGTTGGTTTCGTAGTTGGTGTCATTCATTACGGGCCTCCGCTTTTGGCTGCCAGGGCTTTCCGGTTGCGCGCAAAAAGCATTCATCAAATATTTTAAGGGTATGCTGCATCGTGCTGTTTTTGATCTGTTCTTTCACCAGGTTTTGCTTATCTCCCAAGGCATGCAACAGTTCCACTTGCCTGTCAGAAGCTGCCAATTGTAATTCCAGGATCCAATGAAACCCCTCGGCAACCCGCTCAACTTCTGGTGCTTGGCTGGCAAAAATCTGGTTGATTCTCTGCTGCACTTTTTTCTGCTCTTCCACAATCCACCTCGTCCGATTAAGAATTATCGTAACAAAATAATAAAATATAATTTGATATTTGTCAAATTAAAATTTAAAATTTAATTTTACGATATTATTTCAATTTAAATCCGGCGTATAATCCTCTTTAAATGAAAAACTAAACTTAAACTAAGCCATTGTCTGTGTAACAGAATGGCTGTTCATTCGTCATACTATATGAAGGAATTGTGAACACAAAAAAGGAAATCTCAGATCAGGAACTTGTTCAGAGGTCCATGAAAGGAGATCGGGAGGCATTTGGCAGCCTTTACGAGCGCTACCTCGACCAGATCTATCGGTATGTGTTTTACCGCGTGCTGTCTTCCGAGGAAGCAGAAGACCTGACCGAATCCACTTTTCTGCATGTGTGGCAGGATCTGAGGAATAGGAAAAATCAGATCAAAAATTTCAGCGCATGGGTCTATCGGGTGGCCCACAATCTGGTGATTGATCACCAACGCAAAAAAAAGCCGGTCTCGATCGACCTGGAAGATTCAGCGGAATTTACACCTGGCGATGATCCTGGCACAGAAGATGCAGTACTGATAAAGCTGGACAGCCAGCAGGTAGTAAAAGCACTCCAGCAGTTGGAGCCCAATGCCCAACAGGTCATCATCCTGCGTTTCCTGAACGGGCTTAGCCACACCCAGACTGCTCAGGCTTTGGCTTTGAATGAAGGGCATGTCCGCGTACTCCAATACCGGGCACTAAAACAATTGAGAGAAATTTTGAATGAGGATAAAGATGAGTGAAAAAACCATTTCTAAACAGCTCGGAGACTGCTTAGACTGGATCGAACAAACCGGTTCCAGCATCCATGATGCTGCTTCGCGCTTCCCGGACCACACCCAGGAGCTGATCCCCTTATTAAGGACATCGGAGCATCTGTCGAAATCCGAAAAAATTTCCCCCACCCCAGAATTTAAAGCCGCAGCCCGCACCCGCTTACTGAACCAGATTGGTGCCCTCGAAGGATCAGTGCACCCTCTTCCTGTAACGAAACCACAAGCTACCCGTCATATATGGCAGATCAAAACTAGAGATAGGAGATATGCCATGCGACCACTTTTAATGATAGGACTGATTGTGATCCTGCTCAGCGCAGGAGGCGGAGTGGTTTCTGCTTCATCCGACGCTCTGCCCGGAGACATGCTCTATCCGCTCAAGACCGGAATACAGGATGTTGAACTGGCCCTCAGCGGAGATGCCAGCGACATCGATCTGTTGCTCGAAAATATGGGCGGGAATGTGCGTGAAATGCAGCAGCTTGCCTTACAGCAAAGATATTCTCATATCCTGATCGGATTGGAAGAGTATGTAAAAAACCTGCAGGCACTCACTCGCACCCGCACGCGCCTTGCCTATGAGGATGCTGGTTCTGAAGCCAGCCTCAACAGCCGCATTCAGCTGCAGCTGCAAACCCAAGCCAAACTGCTTGAACAACTGCAGTTACAGACCCAAGAGCAGCTCAGGCTGCAGGAACGCATCCAGCAGGCCATCCAGCTGACTGAACAGGGCCATACTTACGGCCCGAATGAAGGCGGCCAGCCAGAAGAACCCGGTACACCCAATGGTGCCGGCCCGGGAGAACCGCAGGGGGCACAGAACGGTCCCGGAAAGCCTGAAGATTCCGGGTCAGGCAATGGCCAGGCTGATCCAGGCCAGGGTCCTGGTCCAGGCGGCAGCCCCGATTCAGGCGGCAGCCAAAACCAGAACTCCTATGGTGATGGGGATGGGATTTGCAATTGCCTCGAAGAAGGTCTCTTCTGCGTCATGGGCGTGGTCCAGAATGCAGATGGCGAGGTCGTCGATGCTGTCTGCACCTGCGAACAAACCAACCTTTTATGCGGTGGGGGCGAATTCCAGAACCAGTTTGGCAACGGTGAAGGCAGTTCCGGTAACGGGCAAGGCGGAAAACCCTAAACCCAAATCGGAGTGAGTTCACTCCCACGTATCAGGCAGGCTGGTGCCAAGTGCAGAACCAGCCCCGCCTGTTTTCCTTTAAAAAATACATGCGTCTGGCACGAACACCAAACGCATGCGGCTAACTTATTATTCTGTCTGCTTTTCAATCAAATTCAGGGCAGGTCGTCAAAAATCTCCTGCGGCGCAAACGCCACCCCGACCATACTCGGTCCGGTATGGGCACCCAGCACCAAAGACATGCTGCCAGTCGGCATCCAGCTGACGTTGAAAACACCGTCGATCTTTTCCTTCAGCATGGCTGCCCCTTCGTGGTTAAAGGCATGCAGCACCTGAACCCGCAGCCGGCTCCCCGGGGTATGCAGCTTTTTCATCTGGTTGACCAGCCCATCCAGGGCCCGGTTGAAAGTGCGCTCCTGACCCAATTGGGCGTAAGTGCCGTTTTCCTTTTCCACCCCGATGATCGGTTTAATGTTCAGCAGGGAAGCAATCAGGCCCTTCATGTGGCTGATTCGCCCACCGTGGATCAGGTACTTCAATTCCTTCAAGGTATAGATGCTGTCGGAGCCATCCCGGATGCTTTCCAGCAATGCGAGGATTTTCTCCTTCGACCAGCCGGCTTTGATCGCCCTTGAGGCAGCTTCCACCATCCAGCCCACTACCGCAGAAAGCGTCTTGGCATCAAAATGGGTCACTGAGACTTCCGGTACCATCTTGGCCCCCTGCACAGCCGAATTAAACGTACCGGAGAGCCCTGAAGAGATGTGAATCGAGAGAACCTCCTCGCCATCTTTGCCCAGCTCGCGGTAAACATCTGCAAAATCCCCAACCGGCGGCAGCGAGGTGGTCGGCAGGGAATTGGTCGCCTCCAGCAGCTGGTAGAATTTCTCAGTGGTGATATCAATATCTTCCCGGTAGGAATGGTTGTCCAGGTTCACCACAAGCGGCAAAATATTAACGTCTATCCCATCTAAAACTTCCTGTGGGAAAATCAGGTCTGCGCCTGAATCGGTAACTAGCTTCATTTCTATATCCTTTTCTGGGATTAATTTTCAGTGATTTTTAAACCTGCGTATCCATATTAATCTTACCGCTTAACTGATAAACTGCACAGTATTACATCTTTCGCCGGGGCTGGTGCGTCATTTTTAAAACCTGGGTATAATTCAGCCAGCCGGAAAGAGAGAAAAAAATGCCCAACACCGAACCCATTCAAAAGATCACCCGTGAACTGAAGCTCGCCCTTCAATCCCAGGCCAAAGGCAACCAGGGCAAAGCGCGGGTNNCTCGAGCATATCAAATATTTTGCAGCCCAACCAGGTCATCCAGATCAGATTGCTGCCGTACTGCACCACCTGACGCTAAAACTGGAGAAAGATTCCCTGGATTCTGATGCCTACTATCCCATCGAAGGTGTGGACCTGGTGCGCGAGGCCCGTTGGCTGGCAGAAGAGCTGTTACAGGTAACATTAGACCTGCCCTGAAAAACCGCCCGCTCCACCTCCTGAACAAAGTCAATCGTCCCCGCTGCTGCCCTTTTCCTGACATGGTTGATAGATCGATTAGAGGACGCCGGGTCCAGCCCCGGTCGAATGGAAGATCAACCTTTGAGTTTCAAAATGGTTCAAATCAGCCTTCAGTTTGCGGCTATTCCATCCTGCCACTCAGAGTTTCACATTGCCTGTACCAGAGCCCTTCCCGGAAGTTAGGATATAATAATTAAGCAGGCCAAAAGCGGACCCTCCACCCACATCCTGTCCAAAACAAGTTGCGATCTCGCCCAAGCAGGTTCGGTTCGGACACCGTTCTGAAGCATTTCCTTTCACCTGTCCAACTGCGGTGGATCAATGCATCGCCACATTAATCTAATTAAGAGTTCGCTTCGAACCTGATCGTGTCTTGATCTGACCAAAGATACTCTTGATTGGCTGTGAACACATGGAGGAAAACCAATGCCAGGAATCGTATGTGCCGTTAGGGGAGGGCCTGGGAGCCAACCCACAATTTCCAAGGCAATCCAATTAGCGCAAGAAAACGGTCAGAAAATCTACTTCCTATACGTCGTCAACCTCGATTTTCTTGAACGCACTGCCAGAAGCCGTACCCATCATATCTCCAAAGAACTACGTCAGATGGGCGAATTTATCCTGCTGTCAGCCCAGGTTCAGGCCCAGAATCAGGGCGCCGAAGCCGAGGGTGTCATCCGTGAAGGAAATGTCAGCAGCGAGATCATCGATTTTTGCCACGAAACCGAGGCAGATTTCCTCGTGCTTGGCAAACCCAAACACGAGCAGGAGGAAAACGCCTTCACCAGAGAACGCCTCAAAGAGTTTGCCCAAAGCACCGAAGAGGCCAGTGGTGCAAAAGTGATCCTGGTCGATAATCACCAAACATGAACCAATCCATGCGTAGGACGATTTTTGCGATTGGGCTCCTGGCAGTCAGCCTTGCCCTCGTCTGGATCAACACATCCTCGCAAGCACAAAGCGACCCATCGCCCGTTCTGATCGGAGGCAGCCTCTTCGACCAGCTGGACCAACCGGTCAAGAATGCCCAGGTGACCCTGATGGCAGAAGATCGGCAAACCATGCTCGCCGAGGCAAATACCCAGACCACCGGCAATTTCTTGCTGGATGCCCCGGAAGAGATTCCCCCCGCCTTGTACCTGGTCATCGATCGTCCGCATTTTAAATCCCTTGAACTGCCGCTGGCCAGCGAGCAGATCATGGCGCTGCGCAGCGGCGAATCGGTCATTCTGCCCGATTTGGTGCTCGAACGCCAGATCAGTATTGCCTTTTGGATCTCAACCCTGGTTTTCATTGCCGTGCTTATCCTGATCGCAACAGGCAAATTGCATATCACCCTGGCTTCCCTGCTGGGAGCCTCCTTTCTTTACCTGGTCAGCTATCTGGGCAGCCCAATTACAGAGAACCTGTTCATTTTCAGCTTCCAGCAGTCCCTGACCTATGTCGATTGGAACGTAATTTTTCTCATCATGGGTATGATGATCGTGATTGCCGTGGTGGAAAATACGGGCATGTTTCAATGGCTGGCTTTTACAGCTTACAGGGTATCACGAGGCAAAATGTTCATCCTGCTGCCAATCCTGATGCTGATCACCGGCGTTGTATCCGCTTTCCTGGACAATGTGACAACCATGCTGCTGATGACACCCATCTCTGTGCAGATCGCCATCTCGCTGGGACTCAACCCGCTTGTCCTGCTGATCCCTGAGGTTTTGGCCTCAAATGTCATTGGCATCAGCACCCTGATCGGGACCCCAACCAATATCCTGATCGGCTCTTACGCCAAACTCTCCTTTAATGATTTCCTTACCAACCTCACGCCTGGGGTTCTGATCGCCTTTATTGGATTGGTGCTCTTCAGCTTCCTGGTCTATCGCAAACAGCTCTCAGGTCCGCAGGAACTCTCTGAAATCCTGCTGGAAAAGCTGCAGGAACAAGCCCAGATTACTGAACCTGTTCATCTTAAAAAAGCAGGCGTGGTCGGGCTGGTGATGCTGCTGCTTTTCATTTTTGGCGAATATATTCACCTCGTCCCTGCAGTGACCGCCTTAATCGGGGCTACAGCCCTAATGCTCTGGATCCGTCCTGATATTGAAGAAATGATCGAAGCCGTCGATTGGACAACCCTGGTTTTTTTCATTACGCTGTTCATCGTTGTGGGAGCCATCCAGGAGGTCGGCCTGATCAGTGTGATCGCCAGTGCCATCGGCAAGCTGGTCGGAGACAACCTCCTGGCAGCCATTTTGGTGGTCATCTGGTTAAGTGCCTTCCTTTCCACCATCATTGCCAATATCCCCTTCACAGCTGCCATGCTGCCTGTTGTTGGATATCTGACAGCCACCATTCCTGGGGCTGAGAGCATGGTGTTGTTCTATTGTCTTTCAGTCGGGGCGGCCATGGGCGGCAACGGCTCGCTGATCAGCGCCTCCGCCAATATGGTCACGGCCGGGATTGCGGAACGCGCGGGATACCCAATCACTTATGTTTATTTCCTGAAAAAAGGAGCGCCAGCCATGTTGATCACGGTTAGCCTGGCAAGCATCTGGCTCCTGATTAAGTTTCTCTAACCATCAAGGCTTCTACAACCCTTACGGGAAAATCATATGCACACTAAAAAACCAACCCATATTCTCTGCGCAGTCCGCGGTGGACAAGAAAGCCGCAATACAGCCATCTCTGCCATCGACCTGGCGCTTGAACACGATGCCCACCTGACCTTCTTTCACATCCTGGATGTAGAATTTTTGCGCTTCATCACCCGCAGCATGAGCTCTGTGCGCAGTATTTACCAGCAGCTCCGTGAGATGGGCAATTTCACAATGCAGATCTTATGCGATAGGGCAGCCAACCGCGGTGTTACCAAGGTGGATTACCAGGTCTTGGAAGGCAATGTCAAACAGCTCCTGCGCCAATTAGCTCTNNCTGGAAACGGATACCGATCCTCACATTATTGTGGTCACCCCTGATCTACCAGGTGATGACCCGGTAGCCCCTCCCCACGGGATTATTCCTGAAGACTGACCTTGCCGGAAATTGAAGCAAGTGTCTTCAAAAAAAGAAATCCTTTCTGTCCGCCTGCTGCTTTGCCAGGAACCTCAAAACACAGCCTAGCAACGGTTAAAAAAAATCAGCAGGGCAAAACCCTGCTGATCGGAAACTCGGTGACAATAGCTTCTTTCAAATCTTAAGCAGCAATCGGTTCGTCAACAGCTTTTTTCTTGTTCATCTGAACCATTCCCAGGATGGCAATAACAATCCGGATGCCACCCAGGACCATAGCAAAGAAGCTAACCACCCCTCCAGCCACCAAAAAGCCTTTGCGCCAACTCCCATTGATTACGGCCTTTCGATCTTCTTCAGGCTCTCCAACCAGTTCTGCGCGTAGCTGCTTGATGAATTCCGGGCGAGGTGATACCGGTTGAAGAAGGTTTCCCAGGTGTTTTTCAACCACCATGAGATCCTTTTCAAGGGTTATTTTTCGATTCTTCCACGGCAATTCAAATTTCATTATGTTCCTACCTTTCCAGTCATACCGAAAATTAATCTTTCCACCCATTCTGTTGGAATAAAGGATGGTTTGGGTCTAATTTCTTCACTTCATCCCGCAGAGAAATCAACGTCCGGTGATACAGGCTTTTGATCGCGCCTTCGGTGCGGCCCATGATTTCGCCGATCTCAGCATTGGACAGATGATCCACAAACTTCAAGATCAACAGCTGCTGACGTTCATCCGGAAGTCCGCTCACGAGGTCTAGTAAAAAGTCCTCTTCTTCCGATCGAACCACCATGCTTTCAGGCTGTTCGTGGCTACCAGGGGTGCTGAAGCTTTCATCCAGTCCGACCACCTGTCTGCGGCTGTTGTCTCGATGCCAGTTCGCCACCAGATTATGAGCAATCCGGTACAGCCAGGCTGAGAAGGGTAAGCCGCGGTCTTCGTAGTTCGAAATATGCCTGAGCGCCCGGGTGAAGACCCGCGAGGTCAGATCTTCAGCATCATGCTGATTACTTGTGCGGTAATATATGTAGTTGTAAATCCGTTCCACATAGCGGTCATATAGAACGCCAACGGCCTCCGAATCCCCTTGCGCAGCTCTGGCGAGTGCATCTTCGTCTGAAATATTCAGCACCATCTGCCACCTTCACTGGTAGGGTCATCATTCAACAGAGATAACCCTACAACTCCCTTTTGGTTACTTAATTTTCGTCACAATTTCATGACATTTTCTCTCAAAGAGATAAATGCACAGACTATTTTTAGATTATTTTCAGTATATCACGTTTGATGCTGTGAAAAACAGATTTCACAAACCACCGAACGCCATGGATAGATTTAAGTGCTGATGGAAAAGGGATAGGAGGGCATAAAAAGAACCGGGCAGCCTTTCTGGCTGCCCGGCTGATCGATTGAAGTTACTCTGCCGGTGCTTCAGGTTCGGGCAACATATCAACAGGCGGATCAGGTTCTGCGGCTGACCCTGTGTCCAGGGAACCAGCGTCGCCAGCAAATGCTGCCCGGGCTTCGCTCGGAATATAATCCCGTGTACCAAAGCGTGTCAGCAGCACCGCCCCCAATCCCATCGCACCTACGACCATCCACAAAAACGAGCCTAAAAAGCTCCACAAACCCAGGCTTAGCAGCCCCAGGATAAAGCTCAGGCTGAAACCGCCGATGGCTATCTGCAAGGTCGGGGTCCAATTCTGCTTGAATGCGTTCATCATCCGGCGGCCTACTTCTGCACCCGCAGCGAT
>DNGN01000081.1 GCA_003486225.1 Chloroflexota bacterium | reverse complement strand
TAGAATTTTATTAAAGATTTTGGGGTATCAAAAATTAGATTTCGGTTTGTTCAGGGAGCACTTTGCAGGGAGACCCCGGTCGCCCGCAGATGCCAGAGCGTGTAATAGGCCGCCTCACGGATCTCACCCTCTGGGCCATTCATGATATCTTTCAGGGCGGGAACAGCCATGTAGGCTTCGCTGGGTCTGCGGCGGTAGATATACATCGCCGCCAGCTGCATCTCTTCGCTGCCCTCTCTCAGGGCTTCCGCCAGCAGGTCCCAGCCAGCCTGGCCGGGAGCAAGCCCCATCCCCTTCTCTCCCGCAAACGCGATCAACCAGGGGGTTTCATGGATTGGCGGCAGGTCTTCCGCCACCGAAAGGTTGGCCAGCTTCATATCTTCCACCGTTTGGATGGCCGCATTGCGCACCACCCATTGATCGTCTTCCACCTGCAGGTGAGCCAGGATTTCCTGCGCCCAGTCTTCTTTGACACGCGCCAGGCCAAAAACCACCGCCCGGCGAACGCGCACATCTTTCACGCTGGCCCCATCCCGCAAGACCGGGTGGCCTTCCAACGGGTGCTGGGCCAGGGCCTCAGCCGCCGCCCGCCGCACTTCGTCGTTGGCTTCCAGCAGTGCGGTGGTCACCAATTCCAGCGCCCTGGTACTGCCAATGGTCACCAGTGCCAGGCAAGCCGCCCGGCTGACAAAGATCGATGGGTCATACAGCAGGTCCCCTAGGTCTTCAACCATTCCCGGGCGCTTTAAGATACCGCAGCCCAACACACCCAACCAGCGAACCGTATACCGGCTGGAATTCAACATCTGCTTAAAAAGAGTACCAATCCCGGCTTCCCCGGAGAAAGCCAGATTGGCCATCAGCCGGGTGCGCAGCCCCATCGGCAAGCTCTCATCCTGCAAGGTCTGCGCCAGCGAGCGCATCAACTGGTTGCGCCAGGCTGCGCTATTGGGTGCATAGCGTACCCAGGCGCTGGTCTTCACCAGGCGCGCCCGGATCGGGTCGTCGTTGGCTTGCTGCTCAGCTTCCGCCAGCATGGGGGACATATCGGCCTGGTGAGCCGGCAGGAACAGCTGCACAAGGTGCTTGCCGCTCCAATCCTTCTGCTGGTTGATCAGGCGCTGGCTTTCAGGGTTCGCCAGGTTTGCGCCAGCCAGATACCCGGCAAAGATCGGGTGTCCGAAGCCGTAGCGGCCATTGGGGTATGCCACCAGCAGGCCAGCTTCAGTCAGTGTGGGCAGCAGCATGCGCCCGCTCGGTTTGCCCGGGGTTTTCTTCCCTGTGGCTTCGACCGGCACCTGATCAGCCTTGAGCTCCAGCGAGCCCAGGTCCAGATTATCCAGTTCGTCCAGTAAGGCGTCCAGGTCCTCATCATCCAGCACCGAGCTGCTCTTCCCACCGCCGCCTGCGCTGGTCACCTGCTCCAGCAGCTCATCAGGGGCTTCAACAGCTTCAGATTCGGCAGATTCCTCATCATCCGCTTCCACTTCCTCGAAGGCGGCAATAAAGCTGCGCGCCTTGCGGGTTTCCAGGAAGGGCTCCATTTTTAGCGTGCTTTGGGCGGCCAGGTTTTCCAGTGCCGGCCGGGCATTCTTGATTCCCACCGACATACGCGCCAGGTAGGATTCGATCGCTTCCAGTTCACCCGGGCCGCGCTGGTCTCCAGCGTATGCCGCCCAGACCTTCAAAGCCATGAAGAAAGGCGTGTCCTGCTGGGTATCCTCCATCAGCCAGGCATTCAGGATCACCGGGTCATAAATCTCGGGCAGTTCACTGGCCCAGCTTTGGCGGGTGATATGAGCCGTCCAGAGTTGCCCCCATTGCCGGATATAGGCTTGCTTCTGCTGGCTATCCCAGCCAGCCAAAGCGTATGCATGCAGGTTAAGCGCTTCCTGGCAGTACAGGTCGTCTTCCGAGGTGGCAACGATATAGCGGTTACCGGGGAAGGTCTTCTGTAGGGTGCGCAGGAAAACCACCACATCCCGCTGAGACTCTTTGGGCAGCTCATCCAGCCCGTCCACCAGCACCAGTCCCAGCCGAGATTCAAACACCGTTTTGAAAAAGTCTTTCAGCGATGCTTCCAGGATCATCGAGACCCGCTCAAAGAAGGCATNNCCCATCAGCAGCAGGTTGCCGCCTTTAGACATGGCCGTCTGGAAGGAGAAAGTCTCCACCCCGAACTGCCCGCCCACCTCAGGAAAATCCGGCATGTACGGCACGGCAATATCGGTGATGGATTCCGGCGGCAGCGCCACACGGGGGATCACGGGCGGTGGTGAGACCATCAGCCTGGGCTGGATGGCAATTTCCTGCAGGGAAAACAGCGGTGCGGTCAGGTGTTCATCGCCGAACATCTTGAGCGCGTCCTGGCGGTAGCGCTGCTCTGCGCTCACCGAGAGCCCTCGCTTTACCGCACCGAACCTTTCCCCAAGGGCCTGGCGCACCAGCGTAAAGGCCGGGCGCGCCTGGCGGAACAGCCACCAGAACACCGATGCTGCTGCAAAGCCAATCCAAAACGAGAGCTGGTCGATTCTGATATTTTCCATGGGGTTATGCGTGCAGTATTCTCCCGCAGGTATCACAATGGGTGACCTTGCTGGGCAAGCGGGCTTCCTGGGCCTGAGCAGCAGACAGGATAGCCCCGCAGGCTGCACACGAGCCCTGCTTCACCCCGGTCACCGCCACGCCGAAGCGCGTTTTGCGTAATTTCTCATAGCGGCCCAAAAGCTCGGGTTCAATGCTGGTTAAGGCTGCCTGGCGCTGCTTCTCCAGGACCTCCACCTCAGCCAGCAGCACTTCTTGTTCACCGCTTAGGTCGATGTTCTGGGCAGCCGCTTCTTTCTTGACCTTTTCCAGGTTGTGGGCTGCTTGTTCATGCGCAGACTCGGCTTCTTCAAATGCAATCATGGCCTCCAGCTGCCGCTCTTCCAGCACACTCAGGTAGCGGGCCAGGGCCCCAGATTCCATCTGCAGGTCTTCCAATTCCTTTGGGTTGCGCACAGAGCCGCCGTAAAGGGCTTTCTGATTTTTTTCGATCTTATCCTGCTGCACCTGCACATCTTGCTCCGCCCGTTTTAATGCCAGCCGGGCTTTGGTCAGGGCTTCGTCGGCTTTCTTGTGCCGCGTATTGGCCTTGCGCACCACCGAGCTGTCATTGAGTGCCGCGTCGATTTCTGCCAGCCGGTTGCGGGCCTGATCCAATTGGGTGTCGATCTGCTGCAGGTTAAAAAGGTAGCGCACTTGGCTCATGCCTTGATTATAGAGGTGGAACCCCTACAGCGCAAGTTTACACGGGAGTAAAAACGACCGCAGCTAAACTTTTGATAATTTGCCCATGACAGAGCGGTTTTCAGATCGCCCCTGGACGAATGGCAAGAGGCGCCGGGGTCCAGCGCCTCTCATTTCACCAGGGTGAAAACTAGCTGTTCAGCAGTTTGTAAGCCAGGGTTGCAGCCGCCAGCACCTGGCCGACCACTCCCAAAAAATTCTCCGGGGTGAAATCAGCCCAGGATAGCTCCTGGCTCAGCAGCAGAGCCGCCGCCCCCAACACCACCGAAGTGGCCAGGGTCAGCCAGACGGCGGCCTTGCCTGCCACCCCCAGCCGCCCCTTGAGCCAATTAATCAACGGCACCCCCAACGCACCAACCAGCCAATACACAGCCTGATCCATATCTCCCTCCTTTCAGACGCTTGATCAAAAACATTTCCAAACCTCAGCCCATCAGCCAGCTGAACAGGTACATCCCCAGACCGCCCAGGAAAGCCAGCACCACCGCCCGGACCGCCCATAGCAGCAGGTTTCGCAACCGTTCCAGGCTGGCCATGCGCTGTACCAAACCACCCCCGCGCTCCCCTTGCCGGCCGTACAATACCTCCAGGGCTAACCCGACTTGTTCCAGCACTTCGCCGATCTGGTGCTGGCGCGCATCGCGCTCCTCCCTCAAAGCGATCAGGATCATGCCATTTGAAACCCGTTCAGGCAGGGACTCATCCTGGCGTTCCAAGAAACGCGCGATCCGTTCAATCGTGTCCCCGTTCATTTTTCCTCCCTGGCAGTCAGCCTGACCCGTCGCCTTCTGGCTCTCAAGGACACCTGGCGCACTTTCGCAGTCAGGGTTAGATCACGGCGTTTGGCTCTCAAGTCCATTTCTCACCTCCCCGATAAATTTGCTGGCGCGATCTTGCATAACCTCAAATTCGGCCTGGACGATCACTCATCCCCCGGGCCAACCACCCGGATCAAAAATTTCCGCTTCTCCGTGTTCCCATCCACCACCGCCTCGACGACCACCACATAGATTGACCCGCCGTCCCCGCTCTGGGCCGTGATCGTACGCAAGGTAACCAAAGAACCAGCCACCGAATCACTGCCGCTTTGCACCGTAGCGGAAATATCCGCTCCGTTCTTGTACACCTTCGAGGACGGGCTGGTGACCGCTGTCGCACCCATAAAATCGACCGAAAAGGTAATCTCTTCCCCCTCGATCATCACCTGGTCCTTTTCGACCACCCAGATATCTTCGTTCATCGAAACATCCTCCTGACCACCTCGTCCGCCATCTCTTGAGTTTCCAGCTCGAACCACTTTACCCGCACCAGCGGCAGGTAGCCCAGCCTGCGAAAGATCGCATTCAGCAGCACCTCCCGGATGGCGTCCCGGCCGAGCTGGGCGCTGGTGCGGTGACCGATCTGGCCATCCACCTCCACTGGCTGAAACATTCCCGCTGCCAGCACCACAAAATCCACTTCCTTTTCCTGCCAGGGAGCGCTGTTCGCCGTCCAGAAGCGCACCTGGAAGCGGAATTTCAATCCAACGGATGCCAATGCCCTGGCAAACCGCTCTTCGATATCTGTGGCGTCCAATCCATTGACCTTGCCGGTGAGCTTTTCGTCAGGTCCGATTTTAAGCAGCCTGTTGATGGGTTGTGCCTGCCGCCTCCGGATAACTTTTCGGTAGCGGTAGGGTTTCGGTGTGGTCATGGTCACGCTTCCCGGACGGTGATCGTCACGATCCCGCCCCAATAACCCAGGATGTTGTTCGTAAACTGGCGCAGCAATGTTGGCGGTTCCACCACTACGTACTTCGAGTCCATCTGTTCCCAAATCGAGCGCATCCAGATGCCCTTGGTATTGAGCGCCGCTTCCTTCAACCATGAGCATAGTTCGTCCGGATCGACGTCCCTCTCCAATCCCGCCAGGTCGCGTTGCGTGCTGCTGGCCTTGATTCGCAGATTCCATTGGTACTTGACCGGTGTGCGGGCAAATCCTTCCAATACAGTGGCATGCACAATCGGCGGGGTGCTTTCCTTATTTGTCCGCAGCCGCAGCCGAAAGCGGATCTTATAGATCTCGCCGCGCATGATATCCACNNCCGCTGGCCAGGTTCTCGGTCAGCGCGGAGATTTGCTTGACAAACTTTGGCAGCTGGGAAACCCCCATGTCAATCGTCGAGCTGATCAGGTGCGCTTCCTCGTTGAAGACCAGCCCGGGATCTTTCAGCGGGTTGAACGTATGCCGCGGCCAGTCCTGATACACCAGTTCCCCATCGTAATCCATCCACAAGCGCGGCCGGTAGCTGTCCTGGAAATAAATATTCTGGATCCTTTTGCCCGTGCTGGCACCCCGGAAGACCTCATGCCAGGCATAGGCTTCCACTGGCAGCACCATGACAGAGGAATAGTTGTCTTTTCCCCCGTCTATGGCGGCCACGATGCCGGCTGGTGTACCCTGCAGGGCCACCACAGACCCTCTGCGCTCATCCGGTAGCCCTGCGTGCCGGTCCGGTCCAATGCTGGAGAGATCATAGTTACCGCTCTGGTCGTAAAGCCGCTGCAGCGAGTAACCGCCCCACGAAAAATACACATACAGGCCGTAGGGCAAGACCGCCTGCCCGTTGTTGCGGCTGCGGACAAACCCGATTTCCCCCAACTCTTTAACCGCCGTGTCATCGGGGTCGATGCGGTAGCGTCCATCCGGCTTGAAGGCATACAGCTTTCCTTCATGCATGAAAAGGCTGGTAATCGGCTGGCTGCTGTCGCCCACCCCCATAGCTGTGCCATAGGACATATCCACTGCCCAGGTGGTTGGGGCTGCCCGGGCAACTGTGGCCGATCCTGTGTTGGCGGCGTACACCTGCACGCCGTTGGTGGCATCAAATGCCAGGAAAAGCAGGTCGGCCTGGTTGGTACCATCATCGTCAAATTCATGCCCTGGAGGAGCGGCAGAAGGGTTCCAGCGCATTTTCAGGATGTGGATACTCTGCCCCTGGGCGAAGGCCACGTAATCATCGACAGCCACCACACTTTGCACCACCCCGTCTATCTGATCACCGCTGCCAGGGCTGATGTCCTGCCATTGGTCTGTGTGGTAGATGACGTATTCCGTGGTGGAATCCGGCAGGATCTCCCAATCCGGGGAAACGTTCAAGGCCTGAGTCGCCGCCTCCACCCCGCTGATCTTGCGCCATTGGCCTACCCCGCTGCCAGCGGTAAGCCGTACATAGCAGTTTTGCCATTGATCTTCTGTCCAGCTTTTATTGCTGTCCCGGATGGCACTCGAACTGGCACTGGTTGCCTTGCCCCGGTCCCCGTTGAGGTAGAGTTCGCTGGCAGCCCCGCTTGCTTTTTGATCGATGGCATACATTGCGCCTTTGAATTCAAAGAAATGCCACTTGCGCTCGATGATCGCGCTGGTGATCCGGTAGTAGAGTGTGAATACCGCGCTGTTCCAGGTTTTTCCCGCATCCTCATAATACATGCCCCCTGCCCCATCTGCATCCACCCCGATCTCCCAGTGGTTCCCGGCATCATCGCTCGAATTTGNNGCTACGATGAATGAACTTGTCCCGATCAGCGCGCTGCCGTTCGAGATATCAAACTCGTAAAGGGTAACCTCGCCCTGAGGAATGGAATGTGCCGCAAGGGTGGCGCTTTGCCTTAGCAGTCCAGGCTCTCCGCTGCTGTTGGTCTGAATCTTAACCGTCAGGTCCCCTGGAGATCCCACTTTCCGGACCCACAAATAGGCCTTGTCATACGTGGACCAGGCGGAGGAGTGTGTGAACAGGTTGGCAATATAGGTGAATTCCCCATACATGCTGCGCCAGTCCACATCGCCCGGCAGATACTCGCAGACCTCTGCGCGGTGTCCGCTGGCAAATTTCCAGCGTGGGATCGGGAATACCATTCCCGGCGTCAATGTCCAGGCCAACTTGCTGTCGAAGAAACGGGTTGCATCGTCCACAAAATCCGCCTGCCCGCGCCCGCCTTCCCAGGTGCGCTGCTCGATGTGGCTCATGCCCGGCTCCCAATCGCCAAATTTGGTCCCGCCACCGGAGAAATGGATCGTGCTCGGCGTTTGGGGGATCTCCTGGATGGAACGCGGCCCATCTTCAAGGTGCAGTCCGTATGTCCGCACCCCATCCGACAAGCTGATCTGGTGGGTGGGGCGCTTGGCCCCCGGGTAAACTCGGATTGCCATGCTAGAGATCCTCCTC
>DNGN01000137.1 GCA_003486225.1 Chloroflexota bacterium | reverse complement strand
TTTTCTGCGGGTGTATTTTTCATTCGGAGCAGTGCAGGGCTTATTGGACCCAATGACACCACTCGGCCAGGACAGCATCCGGTTGATCTTTTCCGGGGCGGCCAGCCTGTTTGGTGTCCATGGGCAAAATCAGCACACCCAACCGGTACTCCAAATTGCAGGGGAACGCCTTTGGGGTGATATGAGCGGTGTGGTTCGACATCCTATCGGTTCCAAGATAATCCTGAAGATCTTTCCTGGAATTGAACCCGGATCATTGAATGCCTTACACGAGATTCTCGCCGACCCCAAAATCGCAGCCGGATCGGGAACCATAAAGCTTCAAACGATTGGACGATTGGCGAAATTTGCTGCCAGGATGCTGAAACGCATGATCCGCGTTTCGCTCAAGCCGGAAGAAAAAGCGCTCCTGATCCAGCAAGCCTATCAGGAGGATATCGAACAGCTCAGAAGAAGATACGAAGATCCAGAAACGAGTGGGCTGAGCCTTGAAACAAATATTGCCCTGATCCGCGAGATCCGCAATGCTTTTGTTTATGCCATTCCAGAGATCCTGCCTGGCATCCTCCCGGGGCTGCTGCCCTTGTTCCTGCTGAGCAAATATGCCAATCAATGGCATGGAAGCAATGACCTGGCCATGGAAATCACCCGCGGGCTGCCACATAACGTGACGACTGAAATGGACCTCGTGCTGTGGGAAACGGCAAAAGCCATCAAGGCAGATGAACCTGCGTATGAGGCCGTGAAAAATTCCTCAGCGGAAAACCTGGCAATGCTATACCTAAATAACAAGCTCCCGCCTGAAGCCCAAAAAGCGATTGCAGCCTTCCTGAACAAATACGGCATGCGCGGTCTTGGGGAGATCGATATCGGACGCCCGCGATGGCGGGAAAATCCAACCCAGGTACTCAAGACGATCCAAAGCTATTTGCAGATCGAGGATGAAAACAATGCCCCGGATGCAGTCTTTAAGCGGGGTGAAATTCAGGCACAAAAAGCGCTAGAAACCCTTCAGGCATCTGCCCTGAAAACCTTGGGGGGCAAATTCAAAGCCAAACTGATCCATGAGGCGGCGCGCAGGGTGCGTGCCCTGGGAGGGTTGAGAGAAAGCCCCAAATTTTACATCATTCAGTTGATGGGTGTGATCCGCAAAAGCCTCCTGAAGCTTGGCAAAGAATTGGTTCTGCAGGGCAAACTGGAGCAGGCAGACGACTTGTTTTATCTCTACCTGGACGACCTGGAAGCC
Organism: Chloroflexota bacterium; assembly: GCA_003486225.1. The sequence continues at coordinate 3,310 of DNGN01000137.1, read as the reverse complement.
TTCTCCAGGCAGGAAACGCGAGACTGGCCGGGCCTGATCCGCCAGCGCCGGGAAAACTATCAGCGCGAGATGCTCCGCAAGCAGATCCCGCGCTTGATGGTCAGCGATGGCCGCACGTATTATGAAGGCATGACCGCTTCAGACCTGGGAGATGGCAACTATAAGGGCAGCCCGGTTTCCCCAGGAATAGCAGAAGGGGTTGTTAAAGTGATCCGGGATCCTCACCAGGCCCACCTGCTGCCCGGAGAGATCTTGGTGTGCCCGGGAACAGACCCGGCCTGGACCCCGCTTTTTCTGGCGGCCAGCGGGTTGGTCATGGAGGTAGGCGGGCTGATGACGCNNAACGATGCAAGGATCATTTTTAAACCCGCCGCTCGTTGACATATGCCTGGCTTTTTTGTATAATCACAAAAAATAAGCATAATTCCCTATCCGGGAGGAGTAGTGAGACGGGCACTCCCATAGAGAGGAAGGGCCTGCGGCTGAAAGCCCTCCGAGAACGCCATCTCATGAAGGTCGCCTGGACGGATGCCGAAGAAATGAGCCTAAAGCTCAGAGTAGACCGGCACGGGTAAGCCCGATACAGCGGAACCCCGATGATCGTCGGGGGATGAGAGCGCCGATTTAATATCGGCGAATGAAGGTGGTACCGCGGAAGTTCGCTTTCGTCCTGATTCGGATGAGAGCGTTTTTTATTTTTGGAGAGCAGGATGCACATATTCCAGGCAGCCCAATTTTGGGGTATAGAGGTCCCCCCGCCCAGCTCAGCCTATACTGCTGAAATGGGCAGCTTGGTTGTCGGTTGAGACGGTTAGCAGTCTTTGCCCAACGGAAAGCAAGGAAATCCTTGCCCGATTTAAACATCAATAACCTCAGAAAATCTGAGTTGGAGAAAAACTATTATGAAAAAGCACACACTACCCAAAGCTTATGATTTCAACCAAACCGAAGNNGGCGAACTGCATCTCGGCCATGCGCTGTTTGTTGCCATGGAAGACCTGATGATCCGCTATCACCGCATGAAGGGCATCCCATCGCTGTGGGTGCCCGGGTCCGACCATGCCGGGATCGCCACACAGCTCCAGGTCGAGAAAGACCTGATGAAGACGCAAGGTAAACGCCGCGAAGAAATCGGGCGAGAGGCTTTCCTGGAACTGGCCTGGGCCTGGAAAAAGAAATATGGCGGCATCATCACCCAACAGATCCGCCGCTTAGGGGCTTCGTGCGATTGGACGCGCGAGCGCTTCACCCTGGATAACGGGCTTTCGATTGCCGTGAACGAAGCCTTTGTCCGCCTCTACGAGAAAGAACTAATCTATCGAGGTCCGCGCCTGATCAACTGGTCGCCTGGATTACAGACTGCAGTCTCTGACCTGGAAGTGGAGTATTCCGAGGAAGCCGGCAAGCTCTATTACTTTAAATACCGCATCAAAGATTCTGATGACTTCATCCCGGTCGCTACTACGCGGCCCGAGACGATCCTCGGTGATACGGCCGTGGCAGTTCATCCGGATGACAAACGCTACCAGCCGTTCATTGGCAAAACTGCCCTGGTACCGATCCTGGACCGCGAGATCCCTGTGATTGCCGATGCCTATGTCGACCAAGAATTTGGCACAGGCGCCCTGAAAATCACCCCTGGTCACGATATCAACGACTATGAAATCGGGGAAAGGCACAGCCTGGAGATCATTTCGATCCTCAACAAGGATGCCTCGATTAACGAAAATGGCGGCCCATACAAGGGGCAGGACCGCCTTGAATGCCGCAAGAACATGTGGGCCGATATGAAAGAAGCTGGGCTGGTCATCAAAGAAACCGATTACACACTTAATGTGCCGCGCTCTCAACGCGGCGGAGAGATCATCGAGCCGATGATCTCCACCCAATGGTTCGTCCAGATCAAACCACTGGCAGAAAGCGCCCTGGCGGCTGTACAGGATGGACGTATCCAGATCGTCCCAGAATTTTTCACCAAGGTCTATTACAACTGGATGGAGAATATCCAGGACTGGTGCATTTCCCGCCAGCTTTGGTGGGGACACCGCATCCCGGTCTGGTATGGACCGGATGGCCAGATGTTCTGCGCCCGGACAGAGGAAGAAGCCCAGCAGAAAGCCGATGCGCATTATGGCAAACAGGTTGCCCTGGAACAAGATCCAGACGTGTTGGACACCTGGTTCTCCTCCGGCCTGTGGCCATTTTCGACCCTGGGCTGGCCGAAAGAAACCCCGGATCTAAAATACTTTTACCCGACGTCGGTACTGGAGACCGGGTACGACATCCTCTTCTTCTGGGTAGCCCGCATGATCATGTCCGGGCTGGAATTCACAGGAGAGGCGCCCTTCCATACCGTGTACCTGCACGGCATCATCCGGGATGAGCAAGGCAGGAAAATGAGCAAAACCACTGGCAATGTAATCGACCCCCTGAAGGTCATGGACCAAATGGGTACAGACGCCCTGAGGTTCACCTTGCTGGTGGGTTCGTCTCCCGGAAAGGATACCAATGTCAGCCTGAAAAAAGTGGAGGCCAACCGCAATTTTGCCAACAAACTATGGAACGCCACGCGCCTGGTACTCTCGCTCCTGGAGCAGGCACCTGCGGATGCAGATGCCGATTCGGCTGATTGGACATTGGCAGACTCCTGGATCTGGGCCAGGCTGCGCCAGTTAACCAGCAACACGGACCGGCTTTTCAAGACCCACCAGTACGGGGAAGCCGGGCGCCAAATCTATGACTTTTTCTGGGGCGAATTTGCCGATTGGTATCTGGAAATCGCCAAAATCCAGGTCGCAGAGGGCGGTGCACGCTCAAAGAAGACCGCGATCGCGCTGGTAAAAGTCCTGGATAAAATCCTGCGTCTCCTACACCCCTTCACGCCATTTGTCACAGAGGAACTCTGGGGGCACCTCAAGGAGTCCGCCCAGGGTCTTGGCGACCAAGCGGCACCAGACGAAGGCTGGGAAGACGCCCTGATCATTGCACGCTGGCCAGAGCCGGAGGAAACAGAAGGCTGGGAAGAGGAAACCATCAGCAAGTTCTCCCTGGTCATGGATATCATCCGGGCCATCCGCAACTTGCGGGCTGAAAAACAAGTCAAACCCGGCAATCGGATTGGCGCGACCATCACCGCAGGGGCCCTCACTGAGACCCTGACGAATCAAGCCGCAACCATCGCAGCCCTGAGCCACCTCAACCCCGAGTCATTCCAGATCCTGCCGGCATTGGAGATCAAACCAGAAGGCAGCACAGCCCTGGTGGTCGGTCCGACGGAAATCTTCTTACCGCTTTCAGACCTGATCGACCC
>DNGN01000037.1 GCA_003486225.1 Chloroflexota bacterium | reverse complement strand
GCACCCGCTGGCCGAAATTGGCCAGGTAGGCACCCAGGTTAATGGCGGTGGTCGTTTTCCCAACCCCGCCTTTTTGGTTCAGGATGGTGTAAATAAGTGCCACGTTTACTGCGCCTCTCTGGTTAGCTGGTATAAGGTTTCTTTGGTCGGAACGCCATCCAGCCCAGTTCGCTTAACTGAATCAGAGGCAATCTGTACGGCCAATTCGGCGGCTTTAATTGGGTCGCCATAATGGGTCAGCTGGCTGAAAAAGACCGCCGCAAAGATATCGCCGGCTCCAGTAGGGTCAATTTCGATGGTTTCTGGCGCAGGGATGGAGGTGATATTGCCTTCGGCATAAATATCTGCCCCCCGCCTGCCCTTGGTGACGGCCAAGATCGGCACCGAGGCTGCCATCTGGTAGATTATCTCTCGCCTGTTTTGAACATCTTCTTCCGAAACCACGGCTGCGTTCACCTGCTGCAGGATATAACCCGCTTCAGGCCATTCCTGCCAGCTGACATTGCCTTGCTGGTCCCATCCTCGAAGCCATCCTTGCAGGGAGAGGTAGATATCTGAATGAGAAAAGCTGCGCACAATGTTGGGGGGAATTTCTTGGGCGACTGGGGCCAGGTGGACAATTCTGGTTTCGCGCCAGGATTCCGGCACATGATAAAAATCGATCACTGGAGCCAGATGGTGAACCTTCTGGACGCGACCAGAGGGGGTATAGATGTTTTCAAAGGTTGTGCTGTGTTCGCTGCGCTGGTTGGCAATGTGCAGGTTTTTGAAGATCGCCGGGTCGCCCTCTTCTCCCCAGGAGGTCACGATTCCGACCTGCATCCCAAGGGCGTGGGCAGTGAGGCCAGCAAAAGCCACAGCACCGCCAGGATGTGTCCCTTGTGGGGTGATATCCTGGGTGATATGTCCAAGCAGTAGATAATCTACCGGTCGAATACCTGGGTAACTGAGCATGGACTTAATTATACCAGCCAGACAGGCAGGGGCAAGATGTGCGTTTTAAAAGGGTCGGTCTAGTTGTCTTCGCCTGCCAACCCCGCAGCCCGATTTGGGAACCCTGAAAATAATTTATGCGTCGATTCAACCGTTACCTCTGAAAAAAACAGGCGAGCGTTTTGTACGCTCGCCTGCAGCGAATGCTCTTCCCCAAACTGCTCAGCTATTGGGGACGATGGTCACCTTACGGCGGGGTTCTTCGCCCACACTTTCGGTGGAAACTTCATCATTGTTGCGCAGCTCAATATGGATGATGCGGCGTTCATTTGCCGGCATTGGCTCCAGCATTTGCTTGCGGCCCGTTTTTACTGCCTGGCTGGCCATGCGGCGCGCCAGCTGACGCAAGCTTTGTTCGCGTCGGGAACGGTAGCCTTCCACATCAACCGTCAGGTTGACGCCGCGCCCAATCTCTTTGCCAACGATCAGGCGGGAGATATACTGCAGCGCGTTGAGCGTCTCGGCCTGCTTGCCGATCAGAATGCTGAGGTCCTCCCCGAGGATATTGATGTGTACCCCGGTACGGTCAAGCTCGTCTACTGGTTCAACAACCGTTGCTTCCACGGTGGCCCGCGGAAGGTTCATTTTTTCCAGCAGTTCCAAGACGGTGGCTTTGGCAATCGCACTGACATTGTCCAGGTCAGTTGAGTAATCTGTGCCATCATCAAAACCATCGTCATAATCGTCATCGTCAGCATCGTCATCAAAATAATCTTCGACTTCTTCTTCAGCTTTGGCTGCGACCTTCGCCGGGGGAGCAGATTCAGCCTTGGGTACGGAATGTTGTTCCTCGCCCGGGCTGGTCATGGTCAGGCGCACGCGTGCCTGGCGGTTTCCCAAGCCAAAAAGCCCTTTACTGCCTTCATCAAGGATTTCAATCTCAACCTGGTCTCTGGAAAGACCAAGCTCATTCAAACCCTTTTCGATGGCTTCTTCAGCCGTGGGGGCGATAATTTCAAGCGTAGCTCGTGATCTTTGATTCATCTGTCTCTTGTTTCCTCCGATTGATGGCTATTTTGCTTCTTGTTTTTTTCTGCCCAACAGGGATGAAAGATCAATCCTGCCCGTCAGCAAGTACTGCAACAATGAGAACACGTTGCTTGCTACAAAGTATACAGCTAAACCGGCAGAATAGCTGTAAGAGAGCCAGGCCATCAGCACGGGGATGTACAGGGTCATCATCCGGCTCATCGCGGCCCCTTGATCGCTGGGGCTGGCAGATGGGGGGCTCATCCATTTGGATTGGAAATAGGACGTGACAAATACCAGGATCGCCAAGATCGGGATGCCGAACTCCCCGAGCCCCCAGCTTTCCGGCAGGATGCGGGAGAGGCCGAACCAGCGTTCTGGCTGGCTCAGGTCCATCCACAAAAATTGGCTGTTTAAGGGCAGCAGAGAGGATGCATTGCTGAGGTTGATGTCCGGAATCAGGTCGATCANNGGCAGACAAGAACTCAGCGGGTTAACGCCAAGTTCCTGATACAGTTTCATTTGTTCCTGAGCAAATTTTTCCTGGTCGATCTTGCCTTCTTTGCGTTTTTTCTGCAATTTAATATAGTCAGGATTTTCGTTCAGTTTCTGCATGTTCTTGGACATTTCCAGCTGGGATTTGGTCAGCGGGTACAAGGCTAAGCGGATGGCAAGCGTGAAGAGGATGATCGCCCAACCGAAGTCGTTGATTCCATGGCCCAAGAAATCATAAATATACAGCAGGATATTGACAAATGGGGTGATGATAAAGTCTAACATAGGCTATGTTCCTTCGGTCCTAAATTATTTTGCTGGCGTAAACTGCCAGAGCGGTTCGAGGCTGGTGTTGAACGCGTACACGAGGGCGTCACTGCCAACGGAGCTGACGAGGATCAGGTTCTCACCGGCCAGCACAGGTGTACCGTGGAATTCGACAGGGTTATCTTCATTGCCAACTTCTTCTTTCCACAGCCGTTGTCCTGTCAGGTCGTAGGAGGCGATCGTTCCGCCGCGCGTCGCGACAAAAAGGGCATCGTTGTAGAAGAGCACCGACCCGGTGATGGAGCTGCCCGCCTGGACTTGTTTGCTCCAGATCTGGCTGCCATCTGTGGTGTCAAGCGCGTACAGGTTGGCGTTCAGATCGGTGGCGTACAGGGTGTTGTCTGTTCCCAGGGTCGGGCTTCCCCAGACCCAGCCCTCGGTCTCATATTCCCAGATAATGCTGCCGTTCTGGCTGTTGATGGCAAAGATGCGGCTGCCGAATGAGCCCACATACAGGGTACCATCCTCATCCATGACCGGGACATTGACAACCGAAGCGCCCAGGTCGGTCTTCCAGACTTCTTTGCCTGAGCTGGCATCCACAGCATAAATGAAGTGGTCTTGGGAAGCAATATAGAGTGTGCCTTCATCCAGCAGGGGCGCGGCCCAGATTGCGGCACCGGTTTCAAATTCCCAAATTCCCTCACCATCCAGATCCACCGCGTACAGAATGCCATTGGAATTGGGAGCGTAGATCAGGCTCCCATCGAATGCGAGGGGGGCGATCCAGCGGTTTTTGGTCGAATTGAAAAATTCCCGCACGGCGCCGTTGTCCAGGTCTATGGTATAGACCTTGTTGTCGTAACCACCCTGGATCAGGGTTTCCTCATCAATCTTCAAGGGGGCGTGGAAAAAGGTTGCCCCACGGATCGCTTCCGCCGGGAACGTATCCATCTGATCGCCTTCATCTGCCAGGTCGATCGTGTAAACAGCCTGATTATTGGCGATGTAGGCTGTTGGGCCATCTACAGTAATTCCTGGCCAACTGCCAGCGATCACGCCGCTTCCCCGGCATCCCGAGATCAGCAAGCTGACAAAGATCAGCATCAAAATTAGCACTAGTTTTTTTGTTTTTATCATATTGGTTTACTCGTATTTTTCTAAAATTATCTTTCCAGCCGCTTATGGGACAGGGTCGTATCCGCCCTTGCTGAAAGGGTTGCAGCGCAGGACCCGGGTAAAG
>DNGN01000136.1 GCA_003486225.1 Chloroflexota bacterium | reverse complement strand
TCAACCATGCAGACCTGCGGGCAATGCCATGATACGACCTTCATCGCAGAACACAGCTACCACACAGATGCTGGTTTCTCCAGCGTAGGTCCTGCAGGTCAGACATCCTCCGGCCGCCCCTGGGATACAAGCCCGGGCTTGTATGGAAAATGGAACCCGATCACCTACCGCTACTTATCCGCGCCAGACGACCCGATCATCGACCTGGGCAACACAGAATGGATCCAGACCATAGGCTTGCGCCATGTAGGAGGTGGCCCTTCCGCTGAAGAGGGGATTGAAATGAATTGTTTCCTCTGCCACCTCTCAGAGCCAGATAATGAAATGCGCATCCGGGCCCTTGAAGCTGGTGATTTCGAGTGGGCAAATAGTGCAACCCTGGTGCAATCTGGTATCGTTTCCTTCGATGGCACCGGGTTCCAATGGAACCAGGATGCATTCTCCGAGGATGGCAATCTACTCCCTGCTTACATGTCATTGCAGGATCCCCAGAACGAAAACTGCGGACAATGCCATGGTACAGTTCAGCAGAACAGCGATCCGCTAGTCCTGACGGGGTGTGAAGATACAGGCTGGGAGAGCACAACCACCGGGGTCGTCTTCTCTCCAGAGAGGATCGCGGATTCGGGGATGAACCTGCAGGCCAAAGAATCGCTAACCCGCTCGTGGGATATCCACGTCGAGCGCCTGGTGGAATGCACAGATTGCCATTATTCGTTGAACAATCCAGTATATTTCGAGGGCAGCGGGGCAGATACATTGGATCACCTCGAGTTTGACCCGCGCCGCCTTGAGCTTGGGGAGTATCTTTACCAACCCGTGCATGATTTCGCGCGAGGTCAAAGGGCACAGGGAACCACTGCACAAGAGCACACAAACAGCATGCGAAGCTGCGAATCTTGCCATAATGCAGACACCACCCACAGCTGGTTGCCCTATGCCAGTCAGCACATGGAAGCCTTGAATTGTGAAACCTGCCATGTCCCGCGAATTTACAACGCAGCCCTCCAGCAGATCGACTGGACGGTGGTGCAGACCGATGGCACTTCGCAGACAGTCTGCCGCGGCACAGCAGACGACACCAATTCTATTCGCAGTCTGGTTACGGGGTTTAGTCCTGCACTGCTGCCGCGACAAGAAGCTGACGGGAATGCCAAACTAACCCCATACAACTTAGTGAGTGCCTGGTTCTGGGTCTATGGCGACCCGGCTCGCCCTTTGCCGCTCGATCTTCTCAAAAAAGCATACCTGGAAGGGGAAGCTTACCATCCGGAGGTGATGGAAGCCTTTGACCGTAATTTGGACCAGGTTTTAGATGCATCCGAGCTCAGAATCGACAGCCCGGAGAAGGAAACCCTGATCGCTTCGCGCCTGCAAGATTTAGGGCTCGAAGACCCCCGCATTGAGGCAGAAATTCAGCCCTACAGTATCAGTCATGACGTGGCGGGAGGCGAATGGGCAATCCGGGAATGCAAAACCTGCCATACGGAAAACTCACGAATCAGCCTGCCAGTGCAAGTAGCCTCTTTTGTTCCTGGTGGTGTACTGCCAACTTTTGTCGNNTAGACTGGTTTGGCTCAATCCTATTCCTGGGGGTTTTGGGCGGTATCTCCACCCATGCCGGGATGCGCGCCATCTCAGCAAGGAAACATCCCAAACATGATGCCCACATCGAAAAAATCTTCATGTACACCTTCTACGAACGGATCTGGCACTGGCTGCAAACCATCACGATCCTCATCCTGGCCTTCACCGGTCTGGTAATCCACAAACCGGAATTGTTTGGTTTCTTCAGTTTCAAGGGAATTGTATTGGTGCATAACATCATGGCTGGTCTGCTGGTTGCAAACGCCGCCCTGGCTCTGTTTTACAACCTGGTCAGCGGAGAGATCAAACGTTTTATCCCTCAACCTTACGGGTTTTTTAATCAAGCTATCCTGCAGGCAAAATATTATCTCAAGGGCATTTTCAATGGCGATCAACACCCCTTTGAAAAGACACGTGCGGAACGATTGAATCCGCTGCAGAAAGTGACCTACTTCGGTATCCTGAACGTACTGTTGCCCCTGCAGACCATCACCGGAATCCTGATGTGGGGTGTACAGCGCTGGCCAGATCTGGCAGCCAAATTTGGCGGTTTACCCCTGCTGGCACCATTCCATACCCTGGTGGCCTGGAGCTTTATCTCCTTCATTGTTGCACACGTTTACCTGACAACCACCGGTCACACAGCGTTAGCTGGGATCAAATCAATGGTGGTTGGTTGGGATGAAGTAGAAATCTTTTCATCCGAATCAGCAGATTAAAAGGAATAAAAAAATGACAACCACAATCCTCAAACGAAAACGGCCTGCCCGAGAGGTCAAACCCTATACCAACCCATACCTTGCAGGAGTCTTTCTGGGCCTGGTCTTGTTCGCCTCGTTTTTCTTCACCGGAAACGGGCTGGGCGCATCAGGTGGCTTGAACCGCATACTGGTCTTCTTCGAAGACCTGGTTGCACCTCAACACGTCAATACCACCCCTTATCTGCTCGAGATGGCTGGAGGAGACAAACCTGCCCTCGATAGCTGGGTAGTCTTCGTCACCCTCGGCGTATTGGTCGGTGGATTCTTTTCAGGGTGGCGCAACGGCCGCCTCAAAGCGGAAACCAACAAAGGACCCAACATCAGCAACCGCAAACGCTGGCTGTTCGCCTTTATTGGTGGTGGGTTTATGGGCTTCGGCGCACGATTGGCACGCGGCTGCACTTCCGGGCAGGCACTTTCTGGCGGTGCCGTGCTCTCCGCAGGTAGTTGGGCTTTTATGTTCGCTGTCTTTGGCGGGGCGTATGCCCTGGCTTTCTTCGTTAGAAAACTCTGGAATTGAGGAGAGATCTATGGCTCCCTTCCCACTTAATATCACGAATCTCTTTGGACAGTACGGCGAATATCTGGTCTACCTCCTCATTGGGTTCGCATTCGGATATGCGTTGGAAATTGCAGGATTTGCAAAATCGGATAAGCTGGCCGGCCAATTTTATTTCAAAGACATGACCGTCCTCAAGGTCATGTTCACAGCCATCGTCACCGCCATGGTACTGCTCTTTGGCGCGGTGGGTCTTGGTATCCTGAACTTCAGCCAGGTCTG
>DNGN01000094.1 GCA_003486225.1 Chloroflexota bacterium | reverse complement strand
ACCGAATTGCTCCCGCCGCTTTCGCTCGCACAGTTCACCATGCTCAACCTGCTCTACCAGGCAGATGGGGATGTTGTCACCCGTCATGAACTGATCGCCGCCGTATGGGGGGAGGAACACGCCTATGATATCTCTAACCAGGCCCTGGATGCCCTGGTACGAAGGCTGCGCGACCGGCTGGCAGAGGTCGAGCCCGATTTCAGCTTTATTATCACGGTGCGCGGTCATGGGCTGCGCCTGGATAACCCCACAAAATAACCAAGACACTCAATAAAAATCAGACAATTAAATAAACAGGATGGCATTTAATATCCAGGCACAGCCCGGTTACTATGGTTGCGTCCTAGTCCCAGAAAAAGGCGCGCCAGCCAAACATCACACCCAGGGGGGCTTTTGCCTGGCGAAATGACTGCTGCTGGGACCAGCTGTCCTTATTTGAAGTAAGGGGATCGCTTCAGCAGCCAGCGCGCGATAAGTGGCTGCAGCATTCTCACGATGTAGCGCAGCCCACCCAGCTTGGACCGCATTTCGCTGACATAATCGGTCAGGGTACGCTGCTGATAGTTCAGCAGCCGCTGGCTTTCTTCGGTATCCAGCCAATCTGTGCTGAATTCTTCTTTTGTAAAAGCCCGCTCCGGGAACTCGCGCATCCCTGCCGCGCCCAGGATCTGCTTCATCAAGTCCCGGTAATAGAACTGGCAGTTCTGCCCTCCGCCGATCAGCAGTGTGCGCCCCCAGACCTGGTCACACTCCAGGGCATTACTCAAAGCTATCGCCACGTCTTTTGAATGCACATACTCAATACGGTTATCCAGCGGGACATTGAACATACCTGGGTCGATGATCAGGCGGATAGGCAGGGCGGCCGCAAAGCGGAAGATGCTCCACACCAGTGGAGATGTGCGCACCATCTGCTCCATCTGAACTTTATGATGGGCATAATGTTCCACCGGCGAGACCGGATCACTGACCCGGCGCGGCGGCAGCAAGCGCTGTGTCCGGCCAAAGACATGCAGCGAAGACCCCAGGATGAGCCGGGCTGGATGCTCTTGCGACAGGATGGCTTCAATCACATTGCGGGTTCCACCCACATTGACGGCTTCAGCCAATTCCGGGCGGTCCTCACTGTTGATCCCGGTGGCAGACAGATGTGGAATGACCGCCGCCAGATGGATGACCACATCCTGGCTTGCAACCGCTTTTTGAATATCTTGCGGGTTACGGATATCTCCCCAAAAGATCTTCAGCTTGCGGCCAAAGCGCAGCGCCTGGCGTTTGTTTGCGCGAGAATTTAGATCAAACGCACTTACCTGATACCCGCGCTTAAACAGTTCCGTAAGCGTATACGTACCGATGTTACCAAAAGCCCCTGTTAGCAATACGTTCATCTGCTTGTTAAACTTTCCTTTCAATTGATTTGAGCAGCCAATCGATCCCATCCTGCCCGACCTGCCCCCATTCAGCAGAATCGGCAGAGAGCAGCCCCTGCAGCAGCGCTCCCACTCCCAGTGAGACCATAATCAGGGCTGTTTTACGGGCATCGGTCTCTACCAAACTGCCTTGCTGGATCCCGTCCTCGATCATTGCGGTAATCAGCTGGTAATAATGCTCAAATGGAGCAATGGTTGCCTGCCAGAGCTGCGGGTCGCGCGAGGCTTTCGCCCACAGGTCAAGCAGGATCGGCAGCTGGCCTTCTGCGATCTCAAAGATCGAGGGGAAGCTCGTACTGAGCACGCGCAGCGCAGTAGGGACATCTGCTACCTGCTGGCGCAGTGTGTTCAGCCCGGCATCAAAATCTGCCAGCCATTGGTTGAGAAGTTCTAAATATACATCTTGCTTGCTGGGAAAATGATGGTAAAAAGCCCCCTTGCTCAGTTCAGCCTGCTGACAGATCTCAGCCACGCCAGTGGCGTCGAAACCGTTCTGAGCAAAGCAGATTTGGGCAGCCTTCAGGATCGCAGCCCGGGTTTGCACAGCCCGCTCTTGCTTGGGGTTGTATGCAGACATGTAATCTCCTTAAATACCGACCGGTCGGTATTATTTTAGCACACCCCGGCCCACTTTGTAAATCGATCGCAGCTTCCAGATTTGTCAGTCCGCATGCGGCAGTGAGAACACCTGCTGACCGGCATTAATCTTATTCTTATCCNNAATCTGAAAGAACTAGAACGTAAAGCCTTCCGCTCTTTCTACCAGGATGGGATCTGGGATATCTTCTTTGGGCTGATGATGTTCGCCATGTACACCTTCACCTTCTTTAATCAGTTTGAGAACAAAGCCCTCAGAATTTTAAGCCTGCTGTTCCTCGAAATCTTTGCGGTCTTCTTCCTGATCTACGGCAAAAAGCTGATCACCGTGCCCCGCCTGGGAGATGTGAACTTTGGCAGGAAACGCAAAAAGAGGTTGAGCTACATTATCGCGGTCAACCTGGTCTCGCTGATGGTGCTGGCCGCCAGCGCGATCCTGCAAAATATCCGGCCGGAGCTGTTCAGCGGCACCAACAGCAATCTGATCACCTCGGTCGGTATGGGCGTCTGGATCGCCTTCATCACCAGCGTGATGGCCTACTTCCTGGATTTCAACCGCCTTTACATCTACGCCCTGATCTATGGTTCGGCTTTTGCCGCTGTCAATATCTTTGACACACCGATCCTCTTCCTGGCGGCTGCCCTGCTGATCCTGATCCCTGGGGCGATCATCTTCACCCACTTCATGGCGACCACAAAACCGAGCACAGGCAATTGATCATGAGCCCCGATAAACACCTCTCCCTGGACGGCAGCATGCCGGAGATTGACAAACTGATCCACGAACCTGCCCGCCTGCAGATCATGGCTTATCTCTACGTCGTCGAAAGTGCTGATTTCACCTTCCTGATGCGCCAAACCGGCCTGACCTGGGGTAACCTTTCGTCCCATATGAGCAAGCTGGAAGAGGCAGGCTATATCCAGGTCGTCAAAGAGTTCAAAGCGAAACGCCCCAATACGATGCTCAAACTCACCAGCAGCGGCCGGGCGGCTTTCAAACAATATCGCCAGCAAATGCTTCAGGTTTTAGACCAGCTCCCAGATTAACCACCACGCACGGCAGGGACCGAGGATTGGACCTCTTCCCTGCCAGCATCCCCAAGCGAACAAACCCATTAATTCAACCGATTAAGAACCTTTCGGAGAAATCTCCGTGAGGGTTGGTTGAACGCACCTAAAAAAGGAAAAGATAATGAAAAACTTAACCATCCCCCTCCTGATATGTATCGTGCTCACCGCCTGTGCCAATGGCAGTAATGCTCTAACGATACCCGCTCCAGAAGTGGAGCCCGATCCGGTGATGAGCGCCACCCCAACCCCACCGCAAACCAGTTACACACCCACCATTGAACCCGCAGAGTGTCCCTTCTCCCTCCCGCAAGGGCTGGGAGAAGGACAGGAACTGGAATGTGGCTACCTCGTCGTCCCAGAGGACCGCACCAAACCCGAAGGGCGGCTGATAAAACTGGCTTACGCCATTTTCCACAGCCCTAACCCAGCTGCCAGGCCTGTTCCCCTGGTGTACCTGGAAGGTGGTCCTGGAGTCTCGGCCCTGAAACCCCTGCAGTACAACTTTGGAAGATTTTCGTCGTTCCTGCAGCAAAGCGATCTGATCTTTTTTGATCAGCGTGGGGTTGGGCTGTCTCAACCAGCGCTGGACTGNNCTTGCCCTCGAGATGATGCGATCGCATCCTGAGGGGATCCGGAGTGTGATCCTTGATTCGGTGGTTCCACCGCAGGTTGACCAAATCTCGGAAGCGATCACCAATGTTGATGCCGCCCTGCAGGATTTCCTTGAAACCTGCCTGCAAGACCCCAGCTGCCAGCAAGCCTATCCCGAACTGGAAATCTTGCTCTTTGAGCTTGTCGCAGCCTTGAATGCCAACCCCGTCCAGGTGCCGGTGGCCAACCTGCTGACAGGAAAGCAGTACAACGCTTTCCTGGACGGCAACACCTTCCTCGGAGTGGTCATCAAATCTCTTTACTCTGCAGAAATCCTGCCCATGATCCCGATGATGGTCTACGAAACCGCCCAGGGAAATTTCAGTAAAGTCAGCAGCCTGCGGTCCAACATCCTTACCAATGCAGCATTTCTCTCCTCCGGGATGTACTATACGGTCCTGTGCCACGAGGAAGCCCCATTTTCCAACGCAGATGAGGTTGCAGCCAACCTGGCACAATACCCAAAGCTGGCCGGATTCTTTGAAAGTTCACTGGCCAACAGACCAGGCACATTTGCATTTTGCGAGCAGTGGGCTGCCGGGCAGGCTGCTGCCGTCCAGAGCCAGGCTGTGGAGAGCAGTATCCCCACCCTGGTGCTGGCCGGACAGCTAGACCCATCCACACCGCCTGCCTGGAGCAGACTGGCTGCTGATTCGCTTGAGAACAGCTACTATTTCGAGTTCCCAGGGATCGGCCATACCCCCAGCCTCTCGCACCCCTGCCCCAACAGCATTGCTGCGGCGTTCCTGGCAGACCCAACGCAGCCGCCTGAGGCCAGCTGCAGCATGGCAATGCAGCTCAGCTTCCTGCTGCCGCAGGACCTAGACAACCTGAGCTTCGTCCCGGCAGAGGTTCCCGAGCACCATATCCAGACAATTGCCCCACAGGGATGGATTGCCGTCAAACCGGAATATTATGTCTCCCCCGACCAAAAGGTTGAGCTGGTCTTCAGCAAAAACGAGACCGAAACCCAGCAAGACTTCCTGATGTCTTGGGGTGCAGGCGAAATGCTCGAAGCGGCCACGATCAACGGACTCTCCTGGGAAATTTACCCCATCCGCCAACCAGACTTCAATGTGGCCGGCTATTTGGCGGTCAGCCCGAATGGGGAGAGCTTCTATTTTGTGCTGATCGTTGGAGCGCAAGACCTGCAGGAAACCTTGTACCAGAATGTATTCACGCCCGTGCTGCAGGCCTTTAGTTTGAGCACAGCAATGGCACCCTGAACTGCAGGATAATCTTAAGTTATCCTCGTGACACCCCATCCCTGTTCAGATGCACATCCCCGGTCCATGGCAGCATGGGCTGTGGGGTGTGCTTTTTTCTAAACCTGAATGAAAGGTTAATGCGGCAAAAGGAATTCGCCGAGCAAAAAAACAACTGCAAACAGTCCGATCAAGAGGCCTGGTAACACAACCACCGAACGTTCATTGCGGCGAATTACTGCGACCAGCCCCAAAATACCTGCGGACAACCCGCACAAGATCATTAAAATGGCGAAGAAGGGTAAAAGCGTCACACGCCAGCCCTGATCCTCCGGGATGTCCATAAAAACTGTGGGGTTAATGATCATCATGACAACAGAGACCGCCATCAAAACAACCGACCACCAGCCAAGCCGTGTACTCGGCCATGCAAGCACACGTCGCCATAAATACTGGCCTTCCGGGGTCAAATTTGATGGGTAGTTGGATTCATTTTTCATCCACATTCTCCTTGATGAAACCTTGGAAAAGAGATCCCAATTAGATCGAGCGCAACCTACTGCTAGTTGGAACAAGGCGGCCAGAAACTGTGGGGCGACAACCAGGCAGTCATCGATGTGCGATTTGCATAGACTGTTGCGCGAAACAACCTGAAATATAACCTGTACCCACCTTAATTCAATTATACATTGCCCAACCCTCCAGGGCAATAAGGGATTACACACTGCAGATTGACCGCTTAGCGCATCGCTGGCCACCTTAAACCAGTCTACCATCCAGTCAAAGTTATCTTCCCGGGTTCCGCAGTTGATCGTCTATCGCCCGCATCTCAGGACGGATCTGTCTCAAGCGCTCGATCCAGAGGTCAATCTCCTCAGCAGAAAGCTGCTCGATATCGTGGGTTTGTACAAAGGCCGTCACAAATTCCACCAACCGCTGGCGGCGGTCCAGCAAATCTTTCAGCTTCTCCTCTTTAGCACCCATCCTTCATTCCCTCCTTCATCAGAAAAACCCAAGCAATCTGTTGCTAGTCATATTTTACAAGATTCGCATGCAGGTTATGCAGGAATGCTGGAAGCGGCCTGGGAGGTCTCCCGCCAGGCTTTCCCCGGCTTCGAAAGGTATGTCCCTCCAAAAAAGGGACATTTGTCCCAATGAAAACTACCAAAATTTCAGTATACACCCCCGGTTCTGAAGGTTAAACTCTTATCAGTGCAGGAATTTTTTCGATGGAAAAAGATACAGTCCCCCCCAAAGACCCCAAACGGGGATACGCCCCGCTCTATGAAAGATTCATCCCAATTGCCCTGGTCATCATATTGATCGTCATCATTGGGATATTGCTGCTCACATTTGGGATTGCTCTGGACCTAATCCCAACAGCATAGATTTACGATCTTGATGGATAGAAGGAGAACCGCATGAATTTTGTTACCACCTATGTCCCATTTATTTCATCTCTGGTCAGTTTCATTTTCGCGTTTTTCGTCCTCAAGCGCTATACCCAGCGTAAAAAGAGCCACCTCCTCTTATGGGGGATTGGTATGATCTTTTTCGGTATTGGCGGTTTCTGCGAGGGCTATTTCGGTTTCTTTGGCTGGAACGACACCATCTTTCGGCTCTGGTATTTGTTTGGCGCGATTTTGGTGGCCGCATGGCTCGGCCAGGGAACAGTCTACCTGCTGGCCAAAAAACCGTGGCCGACCATCACCATGGTGCTGCTGGGGTTAGGTTCGCTGTACGGCTTGTTCCGCGTTTTCACAGCCCAGCTTGACCCGAGCCTGCTGACCGCCAGTGTTCACACCGGCAGCGAACTGAGCGGGCATGCGATTGTCACCAGTGGCGTACGCAGCTTAACACCAATCTTCAACATCTACGGCACCCTTACATTGGTTGGCGGCGCGATGTATTCCGCATGGATCTTTTACCGCAAACGCGTCTTGCTGCACCGCACCCTGGGCAACATTCTGATTGCTGCCGGAGCCTTGGCACCCGCTTTTGGTGGTGCAGGCAGCCGTTTTGGCATCCCGGCCGCCTTGTATATCGGGGAGCTGCTTGGTGCAATCCTGATGTTCATCGGTTTCTGGAGAGCTACAACCCCGATGAAATCGGAGCAGGTTCAGGCCCAGTTAACACCAGCCGATTAGAATATCATCCCAAAAAACAAACGAGGCGACAGCAATGGCGCAAAACAGCCCTGATGGACTCATCAGGGCTGTTTTAGCTTATGCAGCTTGCATATCCCTCAGGTTGCCTATGCGATTGAGGGTCAGGGCAAATTGAGGTTGTTCAGCTGGATGTGATAGGCACGCTCTAAAAATTCCTGCACGAGTTGCAGGGCGTTTAATCCCACTGCCGGGTCAGATGGCAGCTGCTCGGGGTCAACAAGCTCCATACCGTGGTAGCTGCCAGGATAAATGAAGACCCGGTTCAGCGGATCGGCGATTGAGCTGCACAGATCCGGCGATCTGCCATCATTTTCCGCAGCCAGGCACCAGACCGGGAATTGAGACATGTTCACCATTTGGGCAGCTTGCTGAAACGAAAATTCCTGTGTGAGGTAATTCCCCGGTGATAGGGAGAATGCCCCAACACAGGTGCCCTTCTCGCCGGCATCGTTCAGCAGATAGCAGGCATCCACGGCCCCATCGGCACCTATGCTAGCCCCAATGGCTGTAATCTGGTGCGGATCCACACCCGGCAAGGCGGCCGCATGTTCCAAAGCCGCCTGGGCATCCAGCACCATACTTTCCCGCGAACCGCCGTACTGGCTGGCCCCATATCTGCCAAAGTTAAACACCAGCACACTGAAGGAGACCTCAGCAGGCATCGCCGGGAACCAGCCCATATCGTGGATGGCTCCCTCAGATTGCGGTGGGGCTTCCAATTCCCCTGCTCTATTCTGCAGCCATACTGCGATATGATCCCAGTCAGCCATCGAACCCGGGGCCCAATGCATCAGCACGACTGCCGGTACATTCGCAAACCTGGAGGGATAATGATAGCCTTCAAGCGTCCGGCCATCGGTGGTTTGGATCTGGACGGGTTGTCGTGCTGCTGAAAGGCCGCCCACCTCCTCCGTGAAAGGCACAGCAGGTTGGGCGGAGGAGCTTTGCCCCTCCGGTTGAACGGTCACAGCTTCCGAAGCGCCTCCATTTTGTTCAACATCCCCCGCAAGATCTTCCGGCTGGGCTGCGGGCTGGTTCCCACCGCATGCCGCCAGGGTCAGTACGGCCAGCCACACTACAGCAGCCAACCAGGCTATTTGAGTCTTCATCCGCATTCCTTTTGCTCCCGTGAACCACACAAGCACTACCTTAATTATAGGGAGCT
>DNGN01000298.1 GCA_003486225.1 Chloroflexota bacterium | reverse complement strand
ACAGATTTCGAACGGATCAACCAGTTTCTGATCCAGGCCTACAGACCCGGGGATTATTTCGCATGCTGGCCGCAGCCGCGCTGGGAATATATGCATTACCACCCTTTTATCCTTTCCTTAGACAGGTCAAGGTTTGGTATTGCAGAAGAAAACGGCCAGATCAGGGGTATTGTCCACTGCGAAAGCAATCACCTTGAAGTTTTTATTCAGGTACACCCAGATTACCAGGACCTCAAAGAAACCCTGCTGGATTATGCGGANNCTGCAGAACTGCCCGCAGGGTATTTCATTCAATCCCTGGAGGATGAGAACGACCTCCATAAGATCAACCAGGTGCTGTGGCGCGGTTTCAACCACCCCGGTCCGCCACCAGAAGAAGAAGTGGCAGGACGGTTATTTGGGCAGCAGGCGCCGAATTTCAGAAAAGATCTGACCATGGTTGCCGTTTCCCCGCAGGGGGAGTACGTCTCGTACTGTGGTATGTGGTATATCCCGCAGCACCAGGTTGCGTATCTTGAGCCTTTGGCCACCGATCCGGATTTCCGCCGCATGGGCCTGGCCAGGGCCGCGGTATATGAAAGCATGCGCCGGGTGCAGGCACAGGGTGCCAAAATTGTTTGGGTAGGCTCCGGGCAAGATTTTTATATAGACATCGGATTCCAGCAGATGTTTTCAGTTTACCCCTGGGTTCAATATCTGGATTAAAGGCACGCAATGCAAAACATCCCTGTGTAAAATCAAATAGGATTAGGGTCTACCTTTGCAGAAACGGTCTGAGCACTGGCTTCAGTATTTCTAAATTTGGGGGATTGGCCTGCTTACGCTTCTCCCAGTGCAATCTCTGGGTGATCCAAATAGAACTGCACCTTCTCGTAATACCTGCCTATGTGAATGCCATCCATGAGGGCATGATGCCCTTGTACGCTCAGCGGCATTTTTAATTGATCCCCCTCCTGAAAGTACTTTCCCCAAGCAAATCTCGGCACCGAATCCACCGGATTTAAGTCCAGCGGGTGCATAAAGCTGGTGAAAGAGACCCACGGAATGGCCGTCAAAAATAACAGGTCATCCTCCCCAGGGGCATCCTCCAGCGAGGGATTGCTCTTGATATAGGAAATTTTATCCGCTGCCTTGGCTGCAAACTCCGCAAAAGTTTCCGCGTATTCAAATGTACAAAACGTGAAAAGGTCTTCCTGCGCCATGATGGTAGAGGACGGATGCACAACGTCATATTCCACCACCTCATCCTCGTGGATGCGGAGCCGGAATTCAGGGATCGCATTGGCGCTACGCGCCAGTACATACACAACCGCCACATTAAACGAAATATCGCGCTGTTTGATAACCGGGAAAAATTTGGTCAGGTCAATGTTTGCACACATATTGAAGTGGGGACAATCCCAGGCTTGGAAAACAGAAAAATGCTCACGGCGGGACCAGGTCTCAAGATCAATTTTTCGCATACTTCACCTCCAGAGTGTTAGGCGATGAACGTTGCAGTACGAACCATTCCTGCACAGCGATGCAAATCAGTTTGAAATTTTAAAAGGACCTGACTCTATTATATACCGAACTTTTGGAGAAATTTTCTAGGCTTTCTTACCACCTGGCAACATGCCAAGGTGAGTATGTTGGAAAGCATCTAGATATTTCAGACCGTAGCCAAATACCCGATCCAGACTGGAATGGCCGAATAAGATCACCCCTGCCAGCTGCAGCACCGGGTTGGCAAGCACAGTTCCCAGAACATAGATCCCCAGACCCAACCCTTTATGGTGCACGAGATTATACGTGACGGCACCTGTCCTGGGATTATGCAAATATCCCAACATGCTCAGATCAGGTGTAAAGATCAGCACAGGAAACCACCACCAGGAAAATTCCAGCTGGCCAAATAAAAATATCGAAAACAGGAACAGGACAGCTTCTTCAAGCTTAAGGATTTTATTCATCGGAACTCCTAAAGGAAATTATTGCATCGCAAAGGCAATCAGCTCACTTTGTCCACGGCCTGAAGGGCCCTCAATAATCGCTGCTCTTCTCCAGGAAGCTGCGACAGCGAATATTTCTGGTGGTTGGCAATCAGGCGTACCACAAGATCTCCAGCGCCAGCCGCCTTTGCCATTTCTGCCCCCCAGCCAGCGTGCTGCTCAGATACCACAACCCCCAACAGCAACCTGCCCGGTTGGCGCTGCCCCCATCGCGCTATCCTGCCAGGGAAGAATTTCTCTGCCACAACGCTTACCGCACGCTGCCAGGGCTGCAATGGATGTCTGGATTTTCCTACGTCATGCAGTAAGGCGGCTTGCAGCAGGTCGGGATGCGAATAGCCCTGCTGCAACAGTTGGTCGAAGACCCGGATGGAATGCGCCTGTTCGAAAGGCAGCATCCGCATAAAAAGGGCGAATAACCCCGGTTCAAGGGCTGCTTTTGCCTGCGCCAACCCCTCTGCAGTCGGCAACTCGCGAAAAGCCCGGCGAAATTGGCCGATGCGGTAAAAAATCTGCCTCACCGACTAAGCCCCGACAAATATCCTCACCAGCCAGACTGCGGGAGTAAAAACCAACCAATTCACGACTGGCACACCCAGAGCAGGCAGCAGCCAGATGAACACAATCAACGGACCCAATGAAAATCGCCGTAACCCCTCATACTTGACCGCCCACTCATACGGCAGTAAACGGGTGAGGACCTTTTCCCCATCCAGCGGGAACAGCGGGATCAGGTTGAAAAAAAACAGCACGAAGTTGATCACGGTAAAGATATACAAGACCTCGTAGGCGGTAGGAATATAGCGGCTGGCCACCAACGGGGCTGGCAGCAAGCCTGTAGATAAGAGGGCACCTGAAAGCAGGCCTAACACCAGATTGGATGCCGGGCCAGCCAAAGCCACCAACGCGGGGGCTGAACGCGAGCGGGACGCCAGTGTATACTCATTTACCGGCACTGGTTTTGCCCACCCAAACCCAAGTAGAACCAAAGTCAGGGAACCAAACAAATCCAGATGCGCCAGCGGGTTAAGCGTCAACCGCCCATGAACACGGGGGGTGTCATCACCGAAATAATCGGCGCTCACCGCGTGCGCCAGCTCGTGAATCGGGAAGGCCACCAGCAAAACAACCAGCAGGCTGATGATCTCAGCCAACGAAAAATTCAACATCCAGCACTCCTTAGACGGGGTATTTCGTCCTTAAAATAAGACGCATTGTAAAATGGGAATTATACCACCCGTGTTATAATCGCATCGTTGGAAGGGTTGATTATTTCATCCTTTCAGGAAGTGAGGTTGCCCTTCCCAACCAAATTTTCTTGATAACAGTTAAGGTCATGCTGCCAGAAATTCGATTAGATGATATCGTTGAGATGAGAAAACCGCACCCCTGCGGCAGCTATCACTGGAAGATCACCCGCCTGGGAGCAGATATTGGCTTGGAATGCCTGGGATGTGGAAGGCGCACCCTGCTTACACGCCGCAAGCTGGCCCGGCGGGTTAAGAAAATCCAACCCCAAAACAGCCAGAATGCCGGAGAAGTCGGATCATGAGTACCCTCTATTTGGTTTCCACCCCCATCGGCAACCTGGAAGATCTCAGCCCGAGGGCTATACGCATCTTGCGAGAGGTAAAGCTGATAGCTGCGGAGGATACTCGCCGGACGGTAAAACTGCTTAACCACTTCCAGATCAGCACCCCTTCAACCAGCTATTACGAACATAACAAAGGCTATAAAACCGAGGCTGTCATGAATGCCCTCTCGCAGGGTGATGTCGCCTTGGTTTCCGATGCAGGAACTCCGGGGCTAAACGACCCGGGATACTTATTGGTGCGTGCCGCCATCGATGCCGGACATACCGTCAGCCCCATCCCTGGACCCAGCGCACCGATCGCAGCTTTGGTGGTTTCCGGTCTGCCCACCGACAGGTTCATTTATCTGGGATACTTGCCTCGCAAAGCAGGCGAACGCCAGCGAGCCATCCAGGATGTCAAATCCCTGTCTTACACCCTCATCTTTTTTGAAACCCCGCACCGCATGCTGGAATCCCTCCAAGATTTGCAGGATATCCTTGGCGACCGGCAGATAGCGGTGGCTGGTGAGCTGACGAAAATGTTTGAGGAGGTCTTCCGGGGAAAGATCAGTGAAGCAAAAATCCAGTTCCAGGGTCACCCGGCACGGGGAGAGTACACCCTGATCATTGACGGTCAGAG
Source organism: Chloroflexota bacterium (assembly GCA_003486225.1). Next base: position 6,127 of record DNGN01000298.1, on the reverse strand, counting down.
TAAATCCGCTGAAAAATGGCAGGAAGAAGAACTTCAGGCGGCCATTCGGGTCATGCTGGATTCAGATATCAGTCCTTCCCAGGCCGCCCAGCAGTTGGCAGAACAATCCGGCTGGCCGCGCAGAAAGATCTATAAGATTTTGACTGAAATCCGGAATCAATAACCATGATCACACGAACCAAGGATTACCTCGGTTGAATTAAAAAAAGGCGATGAGCCAACCAAACTATTTTCTCTGTTGAGGTTTTTACTCATGCAATTAGACGATCAAGAAATGATTCGAGAGCTGGACCCAGAAAACATGCTCCAGCACATCAACGGACTGCCAGATCAGTTGGCAGGTGCCTGGGAGCTAGGTCTGCAGCTGGCATTGCCGCAATACCCCGCGTTCCAGCATGTGGTGATTGCCGGNNATGGGCGGATCCGCCATCGGCGGAGATTTATTGGCAGCGTATGCCGGTCAAGCATGTTCCGTACCCGTCACCGTGCTTCGGGACTATACCCTGCCAGGCTGGAAGAATGTTCTGGTGATCTGTTCTTCTCACTCCGGCAACACAGAAGAAACACTGGCTGTTTTTGATCAAGCCCAGCAAGCTGGCCTCCCAATCCTGGCCATCACAACAGGCGGCCAATTGGCCGAGAGAGCATCTCAAGCTGGCAGCGGGTTGTGGATTTTCGAGGATGATTTCCAACCGCGTGCGGCGGTGGGATTTTCTTTCGGGCTGCTGCTCGCCGCCCTGACGCGATTAGGCTTATTCAACCAGGCCAAAGTAACCCAGGAACTTCTCGCGGCTGTGCAGGCAATGAAAGACCAGCAGCAGCATATGCTCCCCGAGGTCCCGGCCGCCATCAATCCAGCCAAGCGCATGGCCGGCCAATTTGTTGATCGCTGGCCGGTCCTATTTGGGTCTGGCTTCCTGACACCTGTCGCCCGCCGCTGGAAAACACAGATCAACGAAATTGCCAAAGCCCAGGCTGCCTTCGAATTCCTGCCGGAAGCAGACCACAATACCCTGCAGGGAATTTTCTTCCCCGAAAACCAGCCAGGGAAAACACTGGCTTTCTTCATCACTTCAAAACACAACCACCCCCGCAACAAGCTCCGCGAGGAATTTACCAGGGAAATTTTCATGCTCGAAGGGATTACGACAGATTTCTTCCGCGCCCCTGGCCGTGATGTACTGGATTCGATGTGGACTGCCCTGCACTTTGGTGATTACCTTTCTTTTTATCTGGCCATGGCTTACGGTGTAGACCCGACCCCCGTTCCTGTGCTGCAAAGCCTGAAACAGAAGCTTACAGGCGAATCCTAAATTGTAAAAGCATGAGGTACACAATGAAAATTTCAAAACTGCTGATCGGTTTAATCATCCTGCTCCTGCTGACAGGGCTGTCAATTGGAACTGTGGGTGCACAGGAAGAGCCCAAAGTTCGGGCACTCTTTTTCTATTCCCCTACCTGCCAATTCTGCCAGCAGGTCATGTCACAAGATTTGCCGCCCTTGTTCGAACAATACGGAGACCAGCTCATCATCCTCGGCGTAGACGTCTCAACCCAGATTGGCTCCGAATTTTTGCAGGCCGCCCTTGGACAGATCGAGGATCCACCTGACCGGATAGGTGTACCGCTGATGTTGATCGCGGACAAGGTGCTGATAGGTGCCATTCAAATCCCGCAAGAACTGCCCGGAATGATCGAGTCCGGCCTGTCTGCCAGCGGAATTGCCTGGCCGGACCTGCCCGCCGTGCAAGAATATTTATTCAGCCAGGGCTTTATTGATGAACAGGGGCAAGACACGCTGGCATCTCCTCAGGCTGTACAGGTCACAGAGGCAACAGCCACCCCTGAACCAACTGAAACCCCGCAAGACACCCCGGAAGATACCCCCCAGTCCACCGCCACTTCCACCCTGCCAGCCCCTACCAACACTCCTGTTGAGACACTCCCAGAAGAAAACAGCGCCATTACCCTCCTCGATCCAAATGCCCCGGCATATGAGCCAGGTTCCGTTATGGATCGCTTTATGCAGGACAAAATCGCCAATGGTATTGCGGTGTTGGTGCTTTTGGTCATGATCGGGGTTGTAGTGTGGATCGGGTTCCAATTTATGCAAGCAGCTACCCCAAGAATTTGGCCGGCCTGGATCTTACCCGTGCTGTTGATCGTCGGCTTCGCGATTGCAGTCTATCTCGGGTTGATTGAGGTCACCGGGGATGAGGCCATCTGCGGCCCGGTTGGAGACTGCAATGCGGTTCAGCAAAGTAAATATGCAAAATTATTCGGCGTCATTCCAGTTGCCATCCTGGGTATGCTTGGCTACATCAGCATTGGAATTTCCTGGGTGGTTTCTCTGAAAACGACGGGCAAGGTCCAATTCTATGCCAAGATGGCCATGTTCCTCTTTGCCCTGTTTGGCATTCTGTTCTTTATCTACCTGACTTTCCTCGAGCCGTTTGTGATCGGCGCAACCTGCGCCTGGTGTATCAGCTCAGCCATTATCATGACCCTCATCAACCTGATTACAACCCCAATAGCCCTGCATGCCTGGGCGGAGATCGATATGGAGTAAGAACAGCGCGGTATCCTGTCCAATAAATCCTTAAGAACAAACACGGCTCAGTTGAGCCGTGTTTTTGTGTGACTAATCCATGCTGTGCCTAAAAGCGATCAAACAGGTAACGGATACCCCCTCTTTAGCCACCTGATGTTTCAGCAAACTATTCTTTGGCCACTTCCTCTGCATCTACTTCAACAACACTTGCCGGGGTGTCCTGGGGTTCTTCCGGCACTACCAGCAGCATAACGAGGTAGACCAATAAGCCGGGTCCACCAGCCAGTGCAAAGAATACAAACAGCAAGCGAACAATCGTTGAATCGATATTCAGGTAATCCGCCAGGCCACCGGCAACACCGGAAACCATTCTGTCGCTGCGGGATCGGTACAATCGTCTACTTTCAACATTCATGAGATTTTCTCCTTCAAATATGTTTTTATTCTAGGTTTAACACACTATACGTAATTATTAATTTAAAGTTGCAGGTTTTCAGCCGCTTGAGGGAGAAATTTTCCATGCTGAGAAAGGTCTACCTTACAAAACAAACACCTGTTATACTTGGCAAACTTTTAAAAAAATGGGGTTCAGGGTTTCATTTTTATCAAGCGTGAAGCCAAAATCTGATCCATCTTAAGGATTGACTATGCCATTCGTTGGTGAAATTGCATCTCTTATCACCTCGTTCTTTTTCTCGATCGGTCCAACTTTTTTCACACTTGCGGGACGCATGGTTGGATCCGTGGTGGTCAACCGCACCCGCCTGGTGGTGGCACTGGTCTACCTGCTGGTCGTCCACGGACTGATTTACGGCTCATTTCTCCCCCTGGATGCCGCTCCCGACCGCTGGTTTTGGCTTGGCCTATCAGGCCTGATCGGTTTTGTGCTTGGCGATGCTGCCCTATTTCAGGCTTTTGTAGTCATCGGCACCCGTCTGACCATGCTGATCTTTGCCGTTAACCCAATCATCGCAGCCTTGCTGGGATGGTTATTCCTGGATGAAAATCTTGAGGCCACCCAGATCCTGGGAATGATCATCACCCTGGCTGGCATCGCCTGGGTCATGCTGGAACGCAGCAACTCAACCCAGCGCAACCTGACCCCCAAGGCATACACGAATGGGATCTTACTGGCCGCTCTGGCGGGAGCAGGTCAGGCCGGAGGAGCGGTCACAGCCAAATTGGGGCTATATGGCGATTTCCCCCCCCTATCAGGCCAGATCATCCGGATCAGTATTGCTGCAATTGGCATCTGGATTCTCACATTTCTGAGCGGGAAAGCCCGAATCACCCTTCAAACACTCAAAAGCCAGCCCAAAGCCATTTCATATATCCTGATCGCTTCTTTCCTGGGGCCATTTCTGGGAGTATTTTTCTCTCTTGTGGCGATTCAGAACACTCAGGTGGGCATTGCCAGCACCCTGATGTCTCTCCAGCCTATCATTTTAATCCCTATCGGATATTATTTCTTCAAAGAAACCATCTCAAAGCGCGCGATTTTCGGAACCCTGGTCACGCTGACTGGGATCGCCATCATCTTCCTGTTATAGAAGACACCCTGCCTCCCGCTTCCCAAAACCTGTGCACTTCCTCCCCAGACGCCATAATTCAGGGAAAAAACAGATTTTTTATTTAGTACAACCATCCCAGAAAATTTATGACGAATGTCCCTTACGATTCAACAGGGTTGTGGGATGATTAACAAGTAAAATTGATACAAATAGTCTAATTTTTTGACACTGGACCCGTATCAGCCTATAACTGCAAATTACAAATAAGGAGCACACTGAATGGCTTTGAAAGGTTGGATAGAAGTCAATGAATTACATTGTAAAGGCTGTAGTTTATGTGTAGCGGCGTGTCCGCAAGATGTGATGAGTCTGGATATGAATCGACTGACGCCAAAAGGCTACCATCCGGTACACCTGCATGCTGAAGGCTGTACGGGATGTGGGATTTGCGCAATTGTATGCCCAGATGCAGCCCTGACCGTATTCCGGGAAGCCAAACAGCCTGTCCGGGCCACAGCGTAGGAGGCCGGCTCGATGGCGAAAAAACTTTATAAAGGTAATGAAGCTTTGGCAGAGGCCGCCGTACGTGCCGGTTGCGAAGGCTTTTTTGGTTATCCAATCACTCCCTCCACAGAATTCCTGGAATATATGGCCAAACGCATGCCAGAACTCGGACGGGCGTTTGTCCAGGCTGAAAGCGAGGTCGCGGCAATTAACATGGTGTATGGTGCAGCCTGCACTGGTAAGCGCGTCATGACCGCCTCGTCCAGCCCAGGCGTCAGCCTGATGATGGAAGGCATCTCCTATATTGCTGGCACAGAAGTGCCTGTCGTTGTGGTTAATGTGATGCGCGGCGGTCCAGGATTGGGCAATATTGCCCCTTCTCAGGGAGACTATTTCCAGATGGTCAAAGGCGGCGGGCATGGCGATTATTTCCCAATCTCCCTAGCGCCAGCCAGTGTACAAGAAGCCGTTGATTCCGTTGCTCTGGCCTTCGACCTGGCAGAAAAATACCGCTCCATCGTGCATGTATTGGTGGATGGCAATATCGGCCAGATGATGGAGCCATGTGAGATGCCACCTATGCAGGACCTGAACAAGCGCAGCGTGCCCGATTGGGCAGTAACCGGCGCAAAAGGCCGCTCCCCGAACATCCTGTCCTCAATTTATATCGACCCCAATGAAGAAGAAGTCACCAATATTCGTCTGCTGAAACGCTGGCTGGAAGTGGAGAAAAACGAAGTCCGCTATCAGGAACTTTTAATGGAAGACGCTGAGATCGCCATTATCGCTTTTGGCACGGCCGGCAGGGTTTCCTCCACAGCAGTACGCCAGGCGCGCCAGCAAGGCATCAAGGTTGGCTTGTTCCGGCCAATCACCCTGGCACCCTTCCCCAAAAACGAGATCGCCGAGTTATCCAAACGGGTCAAACGCATCCTGGTGGTTGAAATGAACACCGGCATGATGCTGGAAGATGTCAACCTCTACGTTCAAGGACGGGTCCCGGTCGAATTTTATGGCCGCATAGGGGGAGTCACGCCCTTCCCGGATGAAATCTATGACGAAATAATGCGCATGTCTGAAAATCTCGATGCTCCACAACCCGAAGACCCTCGCCTGGCCTGGGTGGAACGGCTTGAAAAAACCATTCAAGGAGGCCAATAATGGCAACCATTCTCCCAAACCTTATTTACGAGCGCCCCGAATCACTTTCCACCCGGGTGACCCACTACTGCCCAGGCTGCACCCACGGCACAGCGCATCGGTTGATCGCTGAGGTGCTGGATGAAATGAATCTGCGGGAAAATGTGATTGGTGTGGCACCGGTTGGCTGTTCTGTCTTCGCCTACAACTACTTCAACCACGATTATGTAGAAGCCGCGCATGGCCGGGCCCCAGCCATGGCCACCGGCATTAAACGCGTGCTGCCACAGCAGACCGTTTATACCTACCAGGGAGACGGAGACCTGGCCTCGATCGGTATGGCGGAGATTATGCACGCCGCGGCGCGTGGCGAAAACATCACAGTTATCTTCATCAATAATGCCATCTACGGCATGACGGG
>DNGN01000062.1 GCA_003486225.1 Chloroflexota bacterium | reverse complement strand
GCCAATGTCTGAGGATAGCAAAAAAATCTAAAAATCTTTGCCCCGCTTCAACGCACAACCCACTTTTAGATGATATTTAAAAAAGGAGGAACCTTATTATGTCAGCTACATTTCTTATTCGCTGGAGCGGCATAGCAGTTATTCTAGCCGGTATTTTTACTCCCCTGGCGACAATCATGGATATTCCACCCGGGTTGGGTTTTGTCGCCGCGATACTTTTTATCTACGGTATCATGGGCATCTATGCCTGCCAATATGAAAAAAGTGGATTTTGGGGCTTTTTTGGATTTATATTGGTGATCCTCAGTAATTGCATCTATCTTGGCCAAGCATGGCTTCCAGGATGTAGCCAGTTTGAGGGAGTAGCTGGCGTGCTTGGTTCCATGGTCGGGATTACTGGTCTGCCAGGCTTTCTATTATTGAGCATTGGTGCCTGGCAGGCAAATAAGCTTCCGAGATGGATGCCTACTGTTTGGTTTTTAGGGTATGCGATCAGTTATATCTCGGTATTGATTGCTAATTCCGGTGTACAAGGAGTAGAGCCTTTCATCAATATTGGGATCACGATCTGGGGGATCGGTTTTATTGGAGCGGGCTTCAAACTTTGGAACTGCTCCTTCGAGCAATAAAGCAACCTCGCCTTCTGATTGTTCTCCGAATTAATGCATGCCAGCGCGCTTGGAACCCAATCAACTTCATGCAGATCAAATGGAACTCCTTGAAANNTCTTCAACTCAGGGAATTGCCCAACAAAATTGTTAGGTGCTCCTACGTTTTTGAAAGGATTTTTAAGTCAAAAATAAACTATAATCTCAATTAGATAGCACCTGTCCAAACAATACAGCACATCGAAGCGCACCGTCACCAACATTACTCCCCGACATCACTGCTCATCACTCCCGGTCGGGTGCTCTCGCAAATAATATGGGGCTGGTAAATTACCAGCCCCGTTTTATTTTCCGAACTACAATTCCGCAAAAAAGCTACAACACATCCTGCATATCAGTGCCCCTGGCAGCCGCTCTTGCAGCCATCCAGTCCAATTCTGTTTTCGGCGGAACGACTTTTTCTTCCCGCATTACAAGCTGCAACGCCTCGGTATCACAATGCGGCACACACACACCACAGCCTACACAACTCAGATCACTAACCGTCATCATATAGCCATCCAAACTGAGCGCATCAAATTGACAGTAATCCACACAGTCTTCACAGCCATTGCAGAGCATCTCATCGACCACGTTGATGTACGAGGAATGCGCTACTACATTGGCTACTCCCATCTCAGCCATTGCTCGCAGAATGCCGCAAGAACAGCTGCAGCAGTTGCAGATGTACCACAAACCTTCCTGGTTGTTGCCAACCGAGTGAACCAGTCCAGCATCTGCTGCTCGATCCAGGGTTTGCATGGCTTCATCTCTGGTCAATGCCCGGATGGTCTTGTTATGGTCGAACGCTCCGGGTATAGAACTAAAAGTCATGCAGACATCCAAGGGATGCTCGCAAGGGTCCCCGATAAGGGCTTTTTGCTGGCGGCAGATGCAATCCAACACCCCCCAAGATTTGGCCTGATCAACAATCGCGGTCACACTTTCATATGGCGCAATTTCCATCCCTGTCCGGACCGTCTGATTGACCGGGACCACTCGATGGACTTGTGGGCTGACTGCCAGTATTTGCGCAAAAGCCTGTTGGTAATAGGTTTCAAACAATTCTGCCATTTCAGCATCCATGCGCCCAACCTGAAATTCATATATCCCCACTGCAAACGGCATCAAGCCGAAGCCTAAAGCGCCGTCCAGCTTTCCAGCCTTGATCAAGCCGCGCTTGGTCATGGTTTTGAGCATAAGTCGGGTTTCATTCTCTTCCTGGCCAACCCTCTCCGCAATCTGCTGAGAGGATTCCAGTGTCAGGCGCAGCTTGGCAGCCAATTCCGCCTCTTCGGGTGTAAATAGCTTTTCCAGCAAGCGCAGCTCCGCGCCATCCTCGGTTGCTGGAAACCCATTCGGCAAGGCATCTAACCGCAGCGCTAACCGCTTATATGCATCCATCCTTTCCTCCTTGGTTTTGGTAACTCCTGTTTCAATTGATGTGCGAATTGGCACAGATCATGCAACACTTTTGGATAGTAAAGTCAATAACACGCTTGGGGGCGATCTCTCTTTTATCCAAGCAAACCCAATGTCAAGTTTAAAACCCTTGACTTAGAACATTTGTTCTTTTAGAATTTTGATAACGGTATATCACTCATTATACTCAAAATATCAAATTCTTAACCACCCACTAGGAGGGTGCAGATGAAGTACGAAGAATGGATCAAATATGAAGAACTGCGTAAAAAGATGTTCGGATCCAACCCCTGGGTCATTTTGGAGCCCAAGTTGTTCACAAAATCCCGACTGGCGGCTTTAAGGTCCAATCAACACGAAAAGCCGCGCATTTTGTCAGCCATACTGCAGGTCTTCAACTCCCGCAGCATCTAAAAAGGGCTGGAAAAGCCCTTACAGATCTTCAAACAGATCTCGTTTTTTCCAGGCTGCAGACAGGAAACGCCACATCACTTTCGCACGGTTCAGCCAGCGGATTTGTACCCCATGTTCCTGGTTCGCTAAAATCCTGTCCGCAATCCAAGGTGTTACAGTTTCCACTTTATCCGCCAAAATATTGAAAATTTTCTTGGTCTGCTCCCAATTTTCCGGATGGGCTGCCTTCTGTTGGTTCAGCAAGTCAGTCACCACCATGCCTGGGCTGATGCTGCCGACCAGCACAGGTGTCCCTTCAAGCTCTTTCACCAACGCGTAAAAAAGATAATTCCCTGCCCGTTTGGTCGTGCTGTACAGGCTCATGCCAGGCTGAACATCCCCTCGGGAACCTTTTCCCTCCATCACATAAAGCGCGCCAAATCCCTGCTCCAGCATTCCTGTCACAGCAACTTTGGCACCGTACATCTGGCCCAAAATATTAGTCTGCACCACTGACTCCATCAGCTCAGCTGGCAGAGACCAGAATTGCTCTATGCTCTGAGCCTGGCCGGCATTATTAATCCAGACATCCACCTGGCCAAAGCGTGCCAGGCTGGTATCCCATAGATTTTGTACCTGTTCGAATTTACTGACATCACAAGCCAGTCCAAAAATTTGGTCGGCATCAAAGCGTTCAGCCAGTGTTCCTACTGTTTTATCTACATCTGGCTGAAATCTGCCGCTGACCACAACCTGGCAGCCGCGCGCCAGGAAAGACTCTGCCAGCCCAAACCCGATCCCCTTTGTACTGCCTGTGATCACTATTGTTCTCATGGGCTCCTCTTTATTCATAGGCTCAAACACTTCAATTGTAGGATCTCTCCAAATAAAAATCAAGCCCGCCCACTTTTGCCCAGGCCGAATAAAAAACCTGCCGATTGCTCGGCAGGTCAGTAAACCTTCTATGGCTGCAGTTGATATGGTTTATTCTGTAAGTGTAGCTTTGAGACATTTACGCAAAGCGGTCAGGTCATGTTTTTCAACGTAGGCGGTCACCCTATCCCCCACCTGAAATACGGTATCCCCGTGCGGGATCAAACGGTGCCCGTTACGCTGGATCGAAACCAGNNCCTGTAAAAGAAAATCGACAAATTCTACACCCTCTTCAGCGGAGCCCTGTTTTTGAGTGGTCTTCTCCCGAATTTCGGATCGACGCGCCAAGCCCATATTATAAGCCCGGATGATATCTTCACGGCGGATCATTCCCAGCAGTTTATGGGGGTCATCCACCGAGACTACCGGGGCACGGGTCAGGTCTCGGCTGCCCATGCGAGCCAGCACCTGCCCGACGGATTCGTTCGGGTGAGCCACCACCAAGCGCGAACGCCCGGTTGAGACATCAGCCACCAAGCCCTTTTCCAGCAATCCTTCATGCATCCCACGTTCCAGGTCAGAAAGCGTCAAAATCCCATACAAGTCGCCGTTCTTTTGCATGACCAGCAAAGAGTGGGAATGGGTTTGGTTGATCAACTCCCAGGCATGTTTCAATGGGGTATCTACATCCACGGCATAGTACTGCTGAGTCATCACTTCAGAGACCAGCACTCCCTGGAGCACATCAATATCCCGCCCGCTCTGCAGATGAACCCCGCGTCGAGTAAGCTTCAGGGTATAAATTGACTGCCCTTTCAGCAGCACACGGGCCAGGATGGTGGAAATCACAACTGTGAGCATCAAGGGAAGAATGATCCGGTAGTCCCCCGTGAGTTCAAAGAGGATGATGATCGCAGAGAGTGGCGCATGGGCACTGGCCGCGAAGACTGCCCCCATCCCGACGAGCGCATACGCCCCCGGGGAAATCAATATCCCCGGGAAGATGATCTTCGCTACCAGGCCAAATGTCACCCCAAGGATCGCCCCAATAAACAAGGATGGGGCAAACACACCACCAGACCCGCCAGAGCCAAGCGTCAGGCTCGTGGCAATCAACTTGAGCACCAGTAAGGCAATGGCGATCTTCAACGTCAGCTGATTGGCCAAGGCACTCTCTATCACTTCATAGCCTACATTGAATACTTGCGGTATGCGGTCCCAGGTTAGTCCGGTTACCCGGGGGTAGAGCAGCGCCAGACCGCCCAGTAAAAAACCACCCAGAGCGGGTTTTACCCACTCCACAACGCCTTTGAAGTCATCAAAGAGGTCTTCTGCCCAGTAGATCAGCCGGGTATAAAAAACCCCTACCAGGGCAGCCGCCA
>DNGN01000215.1 GCA_003486225.1 Chloroflexota bacterium | reverse complement strand
CTGCGCTGGGGCGCTGAAATTTATCATGCCCTCAAAGCTGTGCTCAAAGTTCGCGGATATGCGACGCTGGTTGGTGATGAGGGTGGATATGCTCCTGCCTTGAAGGCAAATGCAGAAGCTGTGGAAGTAATACTTGAGGCAATTGAAAAAGCAGGCTATGTTGCAGGCGAACAAGTTTCAATTGCTTTGGACCCGGCGGCATCCGAATTCTATCAGGCGGATGAAAAAGTCTATCATCTTCGTACGGAAGGCAAGAAACTCTCCAGTGAGGAGATGGTCTCATTTTGGAAATCATGGGTGGAGCAGTATCCGATCGTCTCAATTGAGGATGGCCTGGCTGAAGATGATTGGGAAGGCTGGAAGCTCTTAACCAAAGAGATTGGGGACAAAGTTCAGCTGGTGGGAGATGACCTGCTGGTCACCAATCCTGAGCGTGTCCGCCGCGGGATTGAGGAAAAAGCTTGCAATGCTTTGCTGGTGAAGGTCAACCAGATCGGCTCGCTAACAGAAACTATTGAATCAGTAGAAGCCTGCCATCGCGCCGGCTGGAAAGCGGTTACTTCCCATCGTTCCGGTGAAACAGAGGATAATACCATCAGCGACCTGGCAGTGGCGTTAAATATGGGTCAAATCAAAACTGGCGCGCCAGCCCGTTCAGATCGAGTGGCAAAGTACAACCAGCTGCTGAGGATTGAGGAAGAATTAGGTAGCTCGGCAGCGTATGCCGGTTGGGCAGCTTTTAGATGAACCAAAAATAACCTGATAACAAATACGGCGGCCTGATCAGGCCGCCGTATTTTTGATAACCGATATGGATGTTATGGACTGAGATCAGGGATGGGTCCGAAAGTGGGCGCACAGACGATATCATAAAATTCTAATTCCACTGCTTTGTTGGCTTCTGCATAGGCGGCGGCTTCTTTACCCATCACGCGTACTTTATCCACTTCTTGCAGGATTTGGGATGGCCAGTACCTGGGTAAAACCATCAGTGGGTCGTCCATGCTGCCTTCAGATAGGTATGAGGGCCGCATGGGGTCGTCCTGGTCTGCAAGGGGAACCCAGTTGAACATAATCGGGCCACGCGGGTTGACGGTGAAACCGACCCGAAAACCAGCAAAACGAGCTAATTGGACACCTCGATGCGTAAAATTTCCCCCAGGCCAAATAAACGCTTGGGGTGTTTTGTTGTAATGCTGCTGAATGAAATCGATCGATCCTTGCAGTTCTCCCATAATGTAATCATCGGTGGATGATTCCACGATTGGGTAGTGGATCACACCATGTGCTTGATAATCCACCCAGCCTTCCTGGGCAAGGGCTTCGTTTTCTTCCCATAATCCGGCGCTGGTTTGTTCTGGGTGGCTGATCCAGGCATTGACTACTGGCCAACCCCACTGCTCATAAAGCGGTCTGAAAAAGGTGTCAAAATATTGACGGAAATGGCGGTCGTCGGCGATGAGTAAAACGGACCTGGGTGGAATTTTGTCATTGCTTTCCAAAAAACCAACCAACTGCTCGATGGTGATGGCTTCAAAATTCTGTTCCTTGAGAGCTTCCATGGCCAAAACGTATTCGGAGTATCGGATTCCATTGACTGGAGGGGTGCCATCTTTCATGATCGAATGGAACATGATGACCATGACGACAGTGCCTGGCTCGCTTTTATTTGGATCCCACTTGAAATTCAGGTAATCGCAGGCGTTCTCAATATAACTATGGGGATAATCTAACGGATTCAAATAGGGGGATTGATAAAGCGGTGGTAGGGCAGGCGGCGTCCGCACCGCTGTGGCAGTTGGAATAGGAGTTTCTGTGGGCATCGGAGTCGGGGAGGCAGTGTTTGTAAGAGTTATTGTCGGGATAGATGTTTCAGTGGGAAGGCTTGGCTGGATATCATCACTAGAACCACAAGCCACCAACACCAAGATCATTCCCAGAAATTGAGTCCATAATATGTGTTGTTTTTGCATGCAGGGTAATTCCTTAAAAATATATTGTTCAAGGCCAAATTATACTAAACAGTTGGTGGATTGTCCCCTATGAGAAAACTGGCTGCAAAAAAATTGCAGCCAGTTCCACTTTCAAATCAGCTGTCTCTTTCCGGTTCGGGTTCGAGAGGCGTTGGCCGGAGTGCTTCATCCATTGAGAGACCTTCTTTTTTCATGCCAGGGACAGGCGTTGCACAATGAGGGCAAATATTCCACTGGAGTTCCATCAGTTTGCTGCAATGATGGCAGGTTTTCATCAAACGTGTGTGGCAGTCGGGACAGACCATCCATTTGGAGTCCACTCTCCGGCTGCAGCCTGGACAGTGAGCTGTCGATTCGATTGCATTGAGGAGGGCTTCTTCTTCCAGTGATTTTTGATACTCTTCTTCCAGGGTTTGTTGGGGACGCAGGATCAGGTAAACCAGCACGCCGGGCAGGAATAGGATGGTGACAATAATCACGGCTAACATTTGCATTAATCTGTCACCTGTGCGTTTGCGAATATCTCTATAGGCCCAAAATATCAGGCTGAGCCAAAAGGTAATGATGAAAGCACCACCCCATGCCGTGAGGCCTAAGACCGCGTTGCTGACAATTGTTGGATCAATCATATTCTCTCCAGGATAATGCTATTGTGATCACTACCTTACGATCACCCGCTCAAAAAACGGGTGGCAAAGGTTTATAGAAGTTAGTGAACATGCCGTCGCAATTTGAGCAGATCTAATCTCTGATTTCGTTTGATTATAGCACGTGCTTAACGATGGTGCGAGTGAGCGAGTGGTATAATCCAGCAAAATTTGCGGAGAGGAGCAATGATCAAGGTGCAAAAATTATTCCAATTCCTTATGATCTCGATAGGAATTTTGGGTCTCTTCTCGGCATGTTCCGCACAAGATATGGTCGCTCCGCAAGCAACAACCACAGCTCCCACACCTGGTTCGCTGCCTGACCCAACTGCTTCTTCCATATTGATCCCGGTACCAACAGATACACCTTACATACCTACGGTTACCAATAGCCCCACAAACACGACCGAACCGCACACCGTTATGGCTTTTACGGGTGTGATCGTGCCCGCAAGATGCGTCCAGGCGGAGATCGACCAACGGGGAAATGCCGATTATATTTATGATGAAGTGCGGGACATTTTGGCTGGTGCGGATATTACCATCGGTACATATAATGCAGTTATGAGCGACCAGGTTGAAATGGTCGGATGTGAAAACTCGTGGGAACTTGTAGGGAGCCCTGTGAATGCGGATGCCCTCCAGCAAGCGGGCTTCGATGTGATGTCAGTAGCTACGAATCACATCATGGACTGCGGGAAGAAGTCTTGCGGCACAACGGCTTTTTTTGACACCCTATATCATTTGCAGCGCGTTGGAATCCAGACTGTAGGTGCAGGGGAAAACCTGTCCCAGGCAAAAAAACACGTGGTGGTGGAGGTAAATGGAGTACGATTTGGCTTTGTCTCTTTAGGTGAAGTGAACGAGCGCGTCTTTGCGGATGCTGCTACCCCTGGAATTGCTGTGCTGACGCTCGCAAACCTGACAAGCGCTATCCAACAAGCTCAGGAGGATGCAGATATTGTTATTGTGCTTCCCCATACTGGCCCTGAAGATTATCCTGAAGTGACGGCTCAGCAAAAATACTGGGCTCGTAATGCTGTTGCAGCTGGGGCGGATCTGGTTGTGATCACCCATGCCCATGTGGTTCAGGGGCATGAACTGATAGAGGATGTGCCTGTATTTTATAGTTTAGGGAATTTTGTGTTCGACCAAATTTGGGCCAGGGACCATCAGCAAGGGGTGATCTTGCTGGTCACTTTTGAGAATAAAACGATTACCGAGTATGAATTTATTGCAACTGTGGTTGATCAGGATGGGACAGTGCACCTTGCCATCGGGGAAGAGAAAGATCAGATATTAGCAAGAATCGAAAGCCTGAGCCAGGATTTGGAACAAAAAAAATGAATATTAATATTTTATAAAAATCTATAATTATTCGTTTAAATCCTTGACAGCTTGAGAGTTCTGGTTATAATTTACCTTGATGAACCTCAGGGTGCCCCCCTCACCTTGGGGTTTATCATTTAAAAAGATATTCCATTTAGTGGGAAAAATGTATAGGATAGATGTCATTAAAGATACGTGACGCTTGTCCCCTGACCCAGTTACAAAAATAACCGATAATTTATTATGTTCCATCAGCGTGCTTCCAATATAAGGAGCATGTTGTGGTTATTTGTGTTTGCTAATATTATCCGAACAACCGTGGAGGTTTGATGAAAAAAACACTCTTTAAGTCTCTTAGAAATGACCACCACGTAGACCCAATTGCCAGATCTTTTGCTGAGACCTATAACAGAGATACCGGTGCATTAATTGATGTGCTGAAAACCCTTCAAGACGAGCGAGGGGGATTAACTCAAGAGACTTTAATCGGAGTTGCAGATGCTTTTAATCTATCACTCCAACACGTAAACAGTGTTTCAAGTTTTTACAGCATGTTGGAATCCTCTCGTCCGAGTAAAACGATTCGCATCTGTGATGGTCCAGTCTGTTGGTTAAATGGTGCACCAGATTTGCTACCATATTACGAGCGGTTAAAAGATGAAGGATGGGTGATCGAACGCAATAGTTGTTTGGGTTTGTGTGATCATGCTCCTGCTGCATTGGTGGCTGAGAAACAGGTGGGCAACTTATCCGAAAGGGTAGTCTCGATTGAGGTGGAGAAATGGGAAAGGGTTACTCAACTATCCGAAACAGCCCAAAAGGGAGAGACACGTGTGTTATTGGCGGATATCGACAAGATTGATCCTTCGGATATCCAGACGGCCATTGATGCAGGNNTTGGCTGTAAAGGACAGAATTTTGATTGACCATAACCCATATCTGGTAATTGCCGGGATGGCGATTGCAGGATATGCTGTGGGAGCCAGAGAGGGTTACATTTATATCCGAGGTGAATATCCACAACAGGCCAGAACGCTCCTGACCGCTATCGAGCAGGCGGAGGGGCACAACCTGCTGGGAAACAACATATTGAACAGCGGTGTCGATTTCCATATTCATGTCCACAGTGGCGCTGGTGCTTATATCTGTGGTGAAGAGACCGCATTACTGGAATCGCTTGAAGGACGTCGTGGAGAACCCCGCCTGCGCCCGCCTTATCCAACGACGAATGGCTATAAAGGAAAGCCGACCGTGGTCAATAATGTGGAGACGTTTGCCAATGTTCCCATCATATTACGCCATGGCTCAGAATGGTATCTCAGCATCTCTGATTCTGAATTTACAGGGACCAAGCTATATGCAATTTTTGGTCATGTGGCCAAGCCGTGCGTTTTTGAAGCACCTTTCGGCTTGACGCTCTCTGAAATGATCGATGATTTTGGCGGCGGGATGGAACCTTGGCGTGAGTTTGGCTTTGCGCTGGTAGGCGGGGCTGCTGGACGTTTTGTGCCTGCTGATCTGCTAAACTTGCCGCTTGATTATTCCTCTGGAGATAAAGGGGCACATATCGGTGTCGGCGCAGCATTGGTATGCGATAAGAGTGTCTCGCCGGTAGCACTTCTGCGGGAACTGCTGCATTTTTTTGAAGTTGAATCTTGTGGGAAATGCACGCCTTGCCGGGTTGGGACACGGCAGGCTCGAGAAATTTTGGATGAGTTGCTGGCTGGTCGGGCTCCCAAGGAATCAATTGAAAGGCTGGAGAGCTTGAGCGCTATTATGGGTTCGGCATCATTTTGCGGGTTGGGGATCTCTGTGCCCTGGCCAGTAGCCTCTGCATTGAAACATTTCCGTGCGGCTTTTGAAGCACGATTGTTGTAGGAAGGATGAGGAAAGAGACCATGGAAGAAATCAAGATCAAAGTCAATGGCCGAGAGGTCTGCGGTAGAGCAGGTCAGAATGTTTTGGAGGTAGCACGAGAGAACGGGATAGAAATTCCCGCTTTATGCTATCATCCACACCTTTCCGTCGTCGGGTCTTGCAGACTATGTGCAGTGGAAGTCAAAGGGATGTGGGGGGTTCAGATGGCTTGCACCCTCAACCTGCAAGAAGGCATGGAAGTTACGACCGAAAGTGAAATAATCAGCCAAACCCGAAAATCGGTACTAGAGCTGCTGTTGATGAAGTATTATGATGAGGGTTATGCCAGGGAGGACCGGGAAGAAAGCGAATTTGAACATTGGCTTAATCGATATCAAGTTTCCCGGCCATCCTGGGTTGATTCGACTCCTTGGACGCAAAAAGATAGTGATTCAAATCCATTTGTTTGGGTTGACATGAACAAATGCATTCTTTGCACTCGCTGTGTCCGAGTGTGTTCAGAGATCCAGGGAAGTTTTGTTTGGGGCACAAGCCAGCGTGGAGCAGATACCCATATCGTAGCCGGAGCTGGCCAGTCCATGCTGGATGCAGGTTGTGAATCATGCGGCTTGTGTGTGCAGGTATGCCCAACGGGCGCACTGGATGACCGGCTTTCGATTGGCGTTGGTATACCTGAAAAGATTGTCAACACCGTCTGCACATTCTGCGGGGTTGGCTGCCAGTTAGCGCTACATGTCAAAGATAACAAGATCACGAGAGTCTCTGTAGAAAATGACGGCCCAGTTAATGGGATCGCCCTTTGTGTGAAAGGTCGTTATGGATTTCAGTTTGTTGATCATCCAGACCGCCTGCGAAAACCGATGGTTCGCCAATACCTGCTCGATGGCACGGGTTCACGTGAGGCGGGTCAGGGCCGAGGTGAGTGGGTTGAAGTAGATTGGGATACAGCCTTATCTATAGCAGCGCGGAAATTTGCACAGATCAAAAACCAATCGGGATCGAATGCGATAGGTGTATTGGCTTCTGCCAAATGTACCAACGAGGAGAATTATCTATTCCAGAAATTTGCCAGGCAGGTGGTGGGCACGCACAGTGTAGATCACTGTGCCCGGCTTTGACACTCTTCCACTGTCGCCGGTCTGGCGACTGCATTTGGCTCTGGCGCAATGACAAACCCCATGGCGGATATCGCTGAGAATGCAAAGTCGATTTTTATCATCGGTTCAAATACTACAGAACAGCACCCTGTTTTTGGCTACAAGCTTAGACAGGCAGTCCTTCAACGCGGGGCTAAACTCGTGGTGGCTGACCCGCGTAATATCCCGATCACCGATTTTGCAACCTTACATTTACGCCATCAACCTGGAACGGATGTGGCTTTGGTTAATGGCCTTGCACACATTATCCTAAAGAATGGCTGGCAGGACCAGGAATTTATCTCCGCCAGGACGGAAGGGTTNNACAGGCCTGACACCCTCGGAACTTCATCAAGCTGCGGAAATTCTGGCAAAGAATTCGCCTATGTCTGTCCTGTGGGCGATGGGTATCACCCAGCATACCACAGGTGTTATGAATGTCTTCAGCCTTGCGAACTTGCAGATGCTGCTTGGCAATATGGGGGTGCCAGGTGGAGGGACAAATCCGCTGCGCGGCCAGAACAA
>DNGN01000214.1 GCA_003486225.1 Chloroflexota bacterium | reverse complement strand
TGTTGCAGAACAGGTAAAAAACCTGGGAATTCCCGGGCTGGCCTTTGGCATTATCCAGGACGGCCAGATCGCTCACCTGCAAGGCTTTGGGATCGCTGATTCTTCCGGGCTAACAGTAACACCCCAAACGCCCTTTTACCTAGGTTCCGTGACCAAGTCGTTTACTGCCCTGGCGGTGATGCAGCTGGTTGAGGAAGGCAAAATCGATCTGGATACACCGGTTCAGACCTACCTACCCTGGTGGTCACTGGCGGATGAAGAAGCCTCAGCAAACATAACCGTACGGCATTTGCTCAATCAGTCCTCGGGTTTTTCCACCAAAGATGGCAACCGCTTTTGGCCCAGCCGTGAAGGGCTGGAGGAGACCTTACATAAACTGGACACCTTACATCTGACCCAACCGGTTGGCACAACCTTTCAGTACAGCAATATCAATTACATGACTGCGGGATTGATCGTGGAGAAAGTCAGTGGACAATCCTATGCCGACTATGTCACTGAACACATTTTTGAACCCCTGGGTATGCAGCATTCTTACGCCGCTCACGATCCTGCTCTGGCTGACGGGTTAGCCCAAGGACATACCTATATGTTTGGCCAGGCTTTCGCAAGCGATGGACCTATGCCCCCCTCCTTTCTGCCAACAGGTTTTTTGATCAGCAGTGCTGAGGACATGACCCATTACCTGATCGCACATCTCAACGACGGCTGGTATGGGGAGAGCTCGGTTCTGTCCCCGCAAGGGATCGCTGAACTTCACGCTCCAGCCATTCCGGTGGGAGATCATTTTTACGCTATGGGTTGGTTTGTCGGTACTAAGGACGGCGTTACGTTAATGAATCACAATGGGGATGCAGGTCGCAACCATGCCATCGTTACCCTGGTTGAGGAGCGCGGTTTCGGAGTCGTTCTGCTGGCTAATGCAACTGGCTTTGTGCAGCAGCAGCAAGTCGATGAATTATCGTACATGATTGTATCCAATATGGTCTTCGGCACATCGCTCGAGCCAATCGGCCTGCCCATTGGTTTACGCCTCCAGTATTGGGGGGTTCTGCTGACACCGTTTTTGCAGATCCTGGGGATGGTTTTCGTCTGGCGGAAGCGCTACGGCATGCAAGCATGGGGCGCCGTTCTTGCTGTGGTTCTCAACCTGGCAGTGGTCTTCGTGCTGTATAAGGTTTCCCTCAGAATCATCACACTCCCTTCAATGATGAAATTCTATCCTGACCTTGGCTATGGTCTGGCAGCCATCGCAATCCTGGGCATTACCGCCAGCATCGGGTCCACCTTGATTTATATCAAGAATCGGGGAATGCGAAAATCTGATCGGCTTTAGTATCAATCGCAATTTAACTGCATTCTATGGAGAAAAACATGAAAACAAAAAATTATCAAACCATTAAGAAAATTATCCTGGTTCTGGCCATCATTGTGGCCGCGATCTTGATCGCAGGATCCATTGCCAAAGCGAATCTGGCAAAAAAATTTCCTGCTCCTGGCCAGTTAGTGGATGTGGGCGGCTATCAGATGCATATTTACTGCACCGGGCAGGGCAGCCCTACCGTCATGCTGGAGGCCGGCAGTGGTGATTCGTCACTGATCTGGGCAAAAGTTCAACCTAAAATCGCTGAATTCACCCGAGTCTGTTCCTATGATCGAGCCGGTCTGGGGTGGAGTGATCCCAGTCCCTACCCTCGGACTGCCAATACAATGGTGGAAGAACTGCACACTTTGATGCTCACCGCCAAGATCGATGGCCCATATGTGTTCGTGGGACATTCCCTCGGCGGAATGCTTGTACGCATGTACGCACACAAATATCCAGATGATATATCTGGCATGGTGCTGGTGGATTCATTACATGAAGCGCGGATGATCCGTAACCCGGATTTGGCAGAAGCAATTCAAGAAGCAACGGGACAATTTCGTATGTTGGCATTTCTGAATTCAATCGGCATTATGGCCTTGGCACCCCAAGCCATTCCGACCCTGGGTCTTCCTGCTGATACCAACAAACGCTATCAAGCATTAATGGCATCCACGGATGCCTTAGCCACCTGGCTGGCTGAATTGAAAATGGGAAAAGAAAATTGTGCAGAAGCACTCGCCATGCAAATCAACAGCTTTGGGGATCTGCCGTTGGTCGTAATAAGTGCGGGGCATGGAGAATCATTGGCATCATTCTCCGATGCTGAAAATCAACAACTGTGGGAAAATATGCAAATTGAACAAACTGATCTAGTAGCGCTATCATCCCAGGGAAAACAGATCATCGCTGAAAAAAGCGGTCACCATATTCAACTTGACCAACCCGAGCTTGTGATTGATGCGATTCGTCAGGTAATAGAAGTGATCCAATGATCTTTCACTGCAAAAGAGTAGAATCGAGAAAAAAAAGAGAGCAAGGCAAATATGAATGAGTTTCAGGTTGAATACCCAACACACACGGATTGGCCCTGGATCACAAAGGCACATGTCGAAACAGCCTGGCAGAGTCTGGGACTAGCATTAAGGCAAATTATCACACTGGATGAAGTTAGCCAGGGCTTGAATGATCAAAATCACAAATTACGCCTTGAACATGGTGATACCAATCAGGTGTTCATGGCCAGGCACCCAAAAGTGCAGCAAGCGGGTTATGTCTGGGTGGGACAGGTAGGTAGCACATTTACAGGAAAGAACCAGGCATTCATTATCAACCTATATGTGGATCCGGAATTCAGAGGACAGGGAATTGGATCTGTTTTGATGAGAAAAGCCGAAGAGTGGGCGCGCTTACACAACTTGGATAGAATTGGACTAAGTGTCGCAGTCCATAACCGAGTGGCTGTCGAACTTTACGAAAAGGAAGGGTATATAGCAGAGACAGTGCGGATGTACAAATTAATTCTTAGGTAAATAGTATTTTGAGTAAAAATGGGGGCTCAGGTTACCCACGCATATGTGCTCTTTGGACTAAATAGACCCAGGTGTATGGGGTAGACAATTTTTTGGAAAACTTCGAATCAGGAAGCTGGGGNNGCTTTTTGCTTGGTCACTTCAAGGATCACTTTCTTACTACTCAGCCTGGTAACCCATTTTCCTAGCACGTTTTTCCATAGCAGAGGATTGGCAATCAAATAACGTCCACCTGGGGATAGCGATTTTAAACTGCGTGCGAATGGGCTTTTACCGACAACATCAAATATCACATCATATTTCTTGCCATTTCGAGAAAAATCATCCTGCACATAATCGATGACATTATCTGCGCCTAATGAACGCAGCATATCAAGCTTGGCGGCGCTATCTACAGCTGTAACCTCTGCACCATAGTGTTTAGCTAACTGGACACCTGCCGTACCAATACTGCCCCCTGCCCCGTTGATCAGCACAGTTTCCCCAGGTTGAATTTTCGCCTTTCCCAGGAAGTGCAAGGCCTCCAATCCACCTGTGGGCACAA
>DNGN01000164.1 GCA_003486225.1 Chloroflexota bacterium | reverse complement strand
ATTTGACTTCTCTCCTGCTTGGCATTAGACTTCTGCTTATGTCCCAGTTCACAAGGATAAAATATCTGGTTCAAACCGTGTTCTACAGCCTAGTTTTTATGTACCTGCTGGGCCCCGCCACCGCAACCCTCAGCGATTCCAAAGACAAGGTGCGCGCCTTTACCCGTGCAGTTGAATTCGATTATGTTGAATGGACGATAGACGCCCTCAAAGTAAAGCTGAAGCGCCTTCCGCTCAATACGGTTGATTATCTCGACCGGGAAGGCCAGCGCCAGGTCATCTTCGATTACATCAACTTGATCGGAAAGATCCAGCAAGTGGAGGCAAAACTGAGCCTGATTTACACCAACCCGGAGATCGATGACCCGGAAACACAGGCAGAACCCATCAGGGAAGAGCTCAACGCACTGTACCAGCAGAGAGAGGACCTGGCACCGCTGGCGGAAAGTGTGCTGCAGGAAATGATCAGCAGCACCGTGGCCCAGATGGGCTTCACCCCTGGCGGGCAGCCTGTTCCACCAGTCTTGTACCACAGCACGCCACTGCCCTGGGCCCTGATCGTTTCCCCACGAGAACGGATCGAGCAGGAAGCCAATATCTCTCTGGAAACTGCGCTGACCATCGAGGAGCACATCCAGTTGGAAGAACAGATTGCCAAAGCGCTGGATGTTTCCACGCTGGTGGTTCCGATTGGTGGTGTTGGCACCTATCCGACGATGGTTGCCCAAACCACCAACCTCAATTGGCTGGCGGAAGTCACCTCCCACGAGTGGATCCACAATTATCTGACACTGCGCCCTTTGGGAATGCGCTACGAAGAAAACCCTGAACTGCGCACGATCAACGAAACCACAGCCAACCTGGCTGGTGATGAGATCGGGGCTGCCCTGATCGCCCACTTCTTCCCTGAACTAGTGCCACCACCGCCGCCAGAACCTGCGGAGGATACTGCCCAAGCCGCGCCGCCGCCAGAACCGGTCGGCTTTGACTTCCGGGCTGAGATGCACGAAACCCGCATCCATGTGGACGCGCTCCTGGCGGACGGAAAAGTTCAAGAAGCGGAAGACTATATGGAAAGCCNNCAGGTCTGGCTCGCTGATCGAATTTGTCGACACCATCTCCGAGGTAAAGTCCTTCCAAGAGCTGCAGGATCTTCTCGGGGAGCAAAACCCCTGAGAAAAAAGCTGGTAGAATTGTTTACTATGTAAAAATTCAGCCGTCGTTTTGGCTTTAAATCCAAGCAGGGAACAGCCTGCTTTATAAACAGGTAGTTAAATGAAAAAAATTATCGCTCCTCTTTTATTACTCCTGGGCCTGATATTCTTGTCAGCCTGCGGCCGAAATAAAGAACCAGCACCAGTCGAAAACAACCTCCCGCAAAGTACGGGAAGTGATGCCCAAACCGACTCCACAGCGCAGTGCACGGCACAGAGCCTGGCAGTGGTTGAAATAGCCCAACCAGGTGATCACATCACCGGAGAACTTGAAGACTATTCAGTCACCATTGTTAACTACAATGATTTCACCTGCGAAGGCTGCGCCACAGTTGCCAGTGCAATAGCCAAAGCGCGTGAGCTATACCCGGAGGATATCCGTCTAATTTTCCGCCACTATACTTCCCCGGCAAAGAACTCGCTGGTCGCTGCCCGGGCGGCTGAGGCGGCTGGCAAGCAAGGCCAATTCTCCGGCATNNGATATGAACAGCCAGGAAATAGCGGAAGTGAGCCAGGCCCAGTATGCTCAGGCCCTGAGTGTTCTCAACGTGTTGAGCCTGGATATCCATTCAATTCGGATCACAGCCGCTGCGGAAGCCGCCGGACAGCAGAATCAGTTTTGGGAGCTGTATAAATGGCTGCTCTCTACCCAAACAACCTGGGAGGGCATGGATGCCGAATCCTTTGATGCATACCTTTTTGAACAAGTCCAAGAGTTGGGGCTGAACCCGACTCAGTTTGAGCAGGATTTTGAAGCCCTGATCAACTCGGAAAACGACACCACAACTTTAAACCGGGCATACAACTTCTTTAGGTTGTTCTACCGAACTTCCCTGGGAATGGCTGCCGCCAAAACAGCCGAAGCAGCCGCAAGTCAGGGTAAGTTTTGGGAAATCCACGACCTGCTTTTTGCCAACCAGGCTCTCTGGACAGAAATGAACGAACAAGAATTTCTCCTCTTCATTTCTTCACAGCTAGAAGAACTGGAAATTGACACGGAACAATTCCTTGAGGACTACAGCAGCCCCTCAACCGATGAAAAAATCATAACCGATTACATGGATGGGCGAGTATTTAATACAAATGCGCCGATAGTCCTGGTCAACGGCTCGCTCACACCGCCCTATCTCACCACAGTGGGGGATTTCCTCGTCTGGCTTGATAATCTGATGGTGCCATACGGACGACACATCCGGGACAATCAGTTTTATGATTGCCCGCAGATGACGATCGATACAGACAGCCAGTATACTGCCACTCTGCATACCGAGAAGGGCAATATTGTCCTGGCGCTGTATCCAGATGCGGCACCATTTGCCGTGAACAGTTTTGTCTTTTTGGCTGAGCAAGATTATTACGATAACACGCCCTTTTATGCGGTCATTGAGGGCTTTGTTGCCCAAGCTGGCGACCCCTCTGGAACCGGATGGGGCAACCCCGGCTATCTATTCGACATCGAAACATCAGAACTGACCTTCGACCGGCCGTACATGGTGGCGATGGCCAATTCCGGCCCGGGCACAAATAACAGCCAGTTCTTCATTTCCTTCAGCCCGCTCTCCTATCTGAATGGCAAAAATACGATCTTTGGTGAGGTGATTGATGGCGTCGATGTGCTCAAAGCTCTCAGCATCCGAGACCCGGAACGCGACCCATACGCTCCACTGGAAGACTATATCCTGGATATCACGATCGAGAAACAATGATCGAACAGCAAGTGCAGGCCCCACCAACTAAAAGCCGAAGTCATTGGCCCTCCATATTGGTATTGCTGAATGCTGTGGCAGGGCTGCTGTTCTTTATCGGGGTAGCTGGCATATCTTTTCTGAATGGTATTATCGGCCTTGTCAGCCCAGAAACTGGCCCCAATGATGTGGCGCGTATGTTCTCTTATACGGCTGCTGGGGTTTTGCTGAGTGTGCTGCTGCTGCCCTCAATTGTGCTAGCCTTCAAGCGCGTTAGCAGCGATCGGGTGAGCATGGGCCGAGTGTGGGAAAAGGCATTCTCCCTGCTCCATCCCAAAAAGCTGATCTGGTTTTTTCCGCTGATTGTATTGGCGGGGTCCTGGGTGAACAACCAGCCGCCACTCAACTGGCTGCTGATGCCGGTGCTAAACGTGTTGAGCCTAAGCATTCCGGTTGCCTGGCTGGTATGGCTTGGCA
>DNGN01000213.1 GCA_003486225.1 Chloroflexota bacterium | reverse complement strand
CGTTTTTTGCAGACCAGAGCCAGGGATACCTCCGCAGATTGGCAGCGCCTATGGATCAGTTTTAAGTCCAACTTGTTATCCAGCGGGATGCCGCGAACCGGCCAGACCATGATTACCCGATCTGCCTGACCCCAATTTAGTTTGTCTAAGATGGAGTGGCGATCGTCATATGATTCCAGGTGCAATACTTGTGTTTTCACGGCAGCTAGGACAACTTCTCCTCAACCCAGGGAACAACCTTGGTCAGGGCTTCTGCCAGTTTTGAGGCGTCTTTGCCGCCTGCCTGGGCCATATTCGGCCGGCCGCCCCCGCTGCCGCCAACCACTTCCGCAACCACCTGCACCAGGTCGCCGGCCTTGAGACCCTTCTGGACCAGATCATCGGTGACTGCCGCGATCAGGGCTGGTTTATCATCAATCACAGCCCCCAGAACAGCCACACCACTCTGGGTCTGCTGGCGGAAGCGGTCGGTCATATCCCGCAGGGTATCGCGATTGGCCTCCGGCAAAATCGCCGTCAGGACCCGCACGCCATGGACTTCTGGGGCGTTTTTAATTTCGGCTTCGAAGGAGTCGCCGGCTAGATCCCGGCGTAAAACGGAGATTTCCTTCTGGGTATCTGCCAGGACTTTGGTTAGGTTTTCAGCCTTTTCGATCACTTGATCGGGTGTGGTTTTNNTCCACGTGTGTCCCACCACAAAGTTCGTAGGAAAACGGCTGCTCTCCGCCGATCTGGATGGTGCGCACAATATCACCATATTTTTCTCCGAACAGCGCCCGCGCACCTTCTGATTTCGCCTGGTCGAGGGGTTTTTGCTCAATCTTCAGGGTGAAGTTGTTGAGGACATGGCGGTTCACTCCGGCTTCAACCTCGGCGATCTGTTCTTTCGTCAGGCCTTCTGGATGGGTGAAGTCGAAGCGCAAGCGGTCGGGGGCAACCAGCGATCCGGCCTGCCTGGCATGGGCCCCTAAAACCCGGTCTAGTTCCGCATGCAGCAAGTGAGTGGCGGTGTGATTTCGCATGATATCCTGGCGGCGTTGCAGGTCAACNNCCCAGATCGCCCATGGCTTTTCCGCTGCCTGAAGCGAGACGGTGTTCCTCCATTGCATCCAAGAACCCTTGCTCATCCACTTTCAGGCCGCTTTCCAGGGCGATATCGCGTGTGATTTCCAGCGGGAGCCCGTGGGTGGCATACAGGTCGAAGGTGAGCTTGCCGGGCAGGCTCGAGATGTTCTTGGCTTTGGCCTCGTTGATCATATTCTCAAGCTGAGAGATTCCGCCCTCAACTGTTTTCTGGAAGCGCTCTTCCTCCCTGGTTAATTGAGTCAGGATGATCTCCCGGTTCTTTACCAGTTCAGGGTAAGCATCACCGTAAAGGTCAATCACCACCTTGGCAACTTCTGCCATAAAGGGATCGTTCATGTGCAGCTTGGAGGCAAACCGGGCAGCCCGGCGGATGATCATGCGGGTGACATAGTTGCGGCTCATATTTCCGGGGATGACCCCATCGGCAATCAGGAAGGTCGCGGCGCGTGCGTGGTCAGCAATCACCCGGTACGGGGTGAAATTTTGCTCGCGCTGTTCGTCGCTGTGCCCCATCAATTCCTGGATTTTTAAGATGATCGGCCAGAACAGGTCGGTGCGGTAATTGGAAGTCTTGTGCTGAAGCACAGAGACAATGCGATCAAACCCCATCCCGGTATCCACATGGGTGGCGGGCAGCGGTTCGAGGGATGTGGGACCCGTGCGGTTGTATTGCATAAACACCAGATTCCAGATCTCCACGAAGCGGGGTCCATCCAGGTCAGGTGTTCCGTCTTCCAGGTATGTGATCTCACCGTATGCAGGTCCAAGATCGATGTGGATCTCTGAATTGGGTCCGCAGGGCCCGGTGTTGGCCATCTCCCAGAAATTGTCCTTGCGGCCAAAGTACAGGATGTGCTGCGGGTTGAGCCCGGGTTGCTCTTTCCAATAAGAGGCGGCTTCATCATCCGTTGGGATCTCGCCAAGCTCGTCTCTGAATACGGTTACATACAATGATTCTTTGGGAATCTTCCAGACTTCGGTCAGCAGTTCCCAGGCCCACTCGATGGCTTCTTTTTTGTAGTAATCTCCAAAAGACCAGTTCCCTAACATCTCAAAGAATGTGTGGTGGGTATCATCCATCCCCACGTCTTCGAGGTCGTTGTGTTTACCCGCCACGCGCATGCATTTTTGCGAGTTGGCCGCCCGTACATAGTCACGGTTATCCGTCCCAAGGAAGACATCCTTGAACTGCACCATGCCAGAATTGGTAAAGAGCAAGGTGGCATCGCCTCCCGGGACCAGGGAGGATGACGGGACAAACGTGTGTCCCTTTTCAGCGAAAAAATCTATAAATTGTTTTCTGATTAGGTTTCCAGAAAGTATTTCAGGCATGGGTGCTCCAATAAAAAAGTGATTAGCTAATATTTTATCATCCGAGTGAAGCTGCGAGCCTAGAAAAATCTAAGCCGGTTGGCTGCTGAAAAACGCGCAGTTCAAAATAGCGGGCAGCCGCGATCAAATGGTCAAAAATCTCGGCCTGGATGGCCTCAAACAGCTCCCATTCAGTGGTTTTGGTAAAGGCGTAAACCTCGATCGGCAAACCATGATCGGTTGGTTCCAGGGCGCGTACGAGTAAAGGCATTTTCTCCTGGTGAATATCTGGTCGAGAACGCAGGTAGCGCAGGATATAGGCCCGGAAGACCTCGGCATTGGTCAGGTTTGGGCCATCCAGGGGGGGATCGTATTCTTCTGGCTGTGCATCTAGATAGCTCTTGATCGCGGCATTTTTTTCCTGGATATAATCTTTAACCAGGTCAATTTTCCCCAGCTGCTCAAGCGTATCGGGGGTGCAGAATTTGATGCTGTTGAGATCGATATTCAATGCGCGCATAATGCGGCGACCACCGCTCTCCTGCATGCCGCGCCAGTTGATATAGGCCACATCCAGGATTTTGTGGGTGGGGATAATTGAGATCGTATTGTTGAAGTTCTGGATCTTGATGGTATGCAAACTGATATTCTGGACATCCCCATCCGCATTGTAGCTGGGAACCTCCACCCAGTCGCCTTCCTTCAGAAGGTCGTTGGCCGCAATTTGAATACTGGCCACGATGGAGAGGATCGTATTCTGGAAGATCAGCAGTAAAACAGCCGTAGCCGCCCCGATCCCGGTCAGCAGTACGATCGGGGATTGCCCGGTTGCCAGGGAGATGGAGATAATAATGGCAATGATCAGGATGAGCAATTTCACCAGGTCGAGATATCCCTGAATCGCCACACCATTGTAGGAAGGGTTGCTTTCATAAATCTTGTTGGTTGCGTTGAGCAAGGAATTGAAGGTCAGGGCAGTGATCCACAGGATCAGCAGCAGGCTGATTTTTTCGATGATGACCTGGAAGTCAGGCGCCAGATCTGCAAAGGCATAGATGATGGCGAGTGGAGCAATCCAGGCCACACGGAATGGTTTGAGATGTTCAACAATAATGTCATCGTATTTGGTCTCTGTTCGTTCAGCCAGGTATACGAGGGCGCGACCAACGATGAAGCGTCCAACCAGGTAAACCACAATGCTTAGGACGATCGTAGCCAGCAAGGCCAAGCCTGGGTTAAGATCAATGAAATATTGGATTTCTTCGTTCGTCATTCTTTCTCCGAGATTTTAATAAAATCTATCCAATCACATGCGAAATGCAGGCTCTGGATGCTGCTCAGGCCAGGATCACACCTTCGTGTTTGAGCAAGGCGATTTTTCGCTGGCTGCCCAGAACACCACCGTAACCTCCGAGTGTCCCATCCGCGCTCAGGACGCGATGACAGGGAATTATAATCGGAATCGGGTTCCTGCGAAGGACTTGTCCGATGGCTCTTGACGCATTGGGGTTCTGAATGGCCTCGGCGATCTCGCCGTAGGTTGTGGAAGCTCCGAAGGGAATATTTTGAACGTGCTGCAGGATTTGCTGCTGGAAATCCGTTAACTCCGACAAGTCCAGGGGCAAGGAAGAGGGGATTGGGGTTTTATCGTGGCAGTAATCTTCCAGGGCCTGCCGGTAAGGACCAAATTTTTCAGGGCTGAATAAAATGTTCGGCTGGCGTTCAGGTTCGATCGATTTGGCCAGGTTGGCAATGAAGGTGCCGGTTTCATCATCAAATCGCAGGTATTTAAGGCCCGAGTCGGTTGCGGCTAACCAAATTTTGCCCAATACATCGGTGAGAAATTCTGAATAATAGAGATTTGAGGTCGAGCTTTCTTTCTGCTCCATCTTCCAATCCTTTTTTCTGATCTTAACTGGTTGGAATTTACCCTTTCATTATAGCTGAGGTTTTAAGGCGCGGCTGCAATTCGCTGTGAGTTGTTGTAGTATTGTTTGTAGGTCAGCGGTTGAGGGGATGTCTTTTATGAGCGCAATCAGACAGCCATAGGATATAATTTGACCGTACCAAAGTTGTGTTTAATAGGGCAATCCCGATTTGCCATTTGATTGATCTATTCAAAGGAGCAGCAGAGTTGAGGCGATACCTATATTTTTCAGTTTTTTCATCTGGCCTGGTGACCCTGACGGTGGAATTGACCGCCTCCAGGCTTTTGGGCAACGTGTTCGGCACCAGTAATTTGGTCTGGGCGAGTATTATCGGCCTGATCCTGATTTACCTTACCGCGGGCTATTTTTTGGGCGGCAAGCTGGCAGACCGCAGGCCTGAATCCAAAGTCTTTTTCTCCGTGATGCTGTGGGGGGCATTTACAGCAGGCATCGTGCCTCTGGCCTCGCGGCCTTTGCTGCGCGGGGCAGCCAGTGCTTTTGATCAGCTCAAAATGGGCGACCTCTTGGGGTCTTTCGTGGTGGTGATGGTCTTATTTGTCATCCCGATCACGCTTCTGGGGATGGTATCCCCTTTTGCGATCCGTTTGGCGATTACCAGGCCAGAAGAGGCTGGCGCAATCTCGGGTAGGATCTATGCCATCTCTACCCTGGGCTCGTTTATCGGGACCTTTTTGCCGGTCTTGCTGCTGATCCCAGTGCTTGGCACGACCAATACCTTCATCACGGCAAGCCTATTCTTAATGGCGGTCGCCTTGATCGGATTGGGAAAAAGTGAGGGTTGGAAAAAAGTCCTGGTCTGGTTGTGGATGCCGCTCTTGTTGGGGCTGTTTGCCGTGCTGTGGGCCAGCGGGGCGTTGAAAAATACGCCCGGCCAGGTTTTTGAGGCGGAATCAGCCTACAATTATATTGAGGTACTGCAGCAGAACGGCTATACCAAGCTGCGCCTGAACGACGGGCAGGGCATTCATTCAATTTATCATCCGGACGATCTGGATTATAGCGGTCCCTGGAAGCAATTCCTGGCAGGCCCATTTTTTTACCCAGGGCAGCGTCCGGAGGATGTAGAAGGCATGGCAATTATCGGTTTGGCGGCAGGCACCACAGCCCGCCAGGCGACGGCTGTTTTTGGCGCTCTGCCCATCGATGGGTACGAAATTGACCCTGAGATTATCGAGATCGGTCAGGAGTATTTTGGCATGACCATGCCCAACCTGACGGCTTACGCAGTGGATGGCCGCTGGGGCTTATACACCAGCGACCATCAATACACCCTGATTGGGGTCGATGCCTATCGCCCTCCTTACATTCCCTGGCA
>DNGN01000323.1 GCA_003486225.1 Chloroflexota bacterium | reverse complement strand
ACCCCACCGGAATTCGAATCCGCCAGGGCGCCGGTCAGCGGGGATTTGGTCACCACCATGTAGCGGTTACCGGTGGGTGCGGGAGTGCCCGTCAGCGGACCGGTGGCAAAGATCAGCTTGTTTTCAGGGGCTAATGCATCCACCCTGGGATCCACCTCATCATACAGGTAGCGGATCGCCCACCCTCTTCCGCCCAGATAATCTTTTGCAATTTTCGGGTCAATCGTCTCTGTTGTAATCTCCCCGCTGGATAAGTCTACTCTTAATATTTTTCCATGCCAGCCTTTCATTATTGATCCTCCTCGTGCTTGCAAGTTATCCTCCGGCCATGGCTGAATATACGCAAACCTCATCACCCTCTTGCAGGCGCTGGTTGCCCTGAGGTGAATGGCCGTTTACCAATATCACACTCGACGCATCATTGGGAATTTCAAAATACGCCAAGACATCGCTCACACAATACGTTTCCCCAACCTCCAGTGTGCAGGTATTGCCTGTCGTTCCCGGCGGCAATTTCTTACGGTATGTGGTCAGCAGTTTTACCGAGATCTTCATCCACTGGTTCTCTTATGGGTTTTCATCCTCAGCTTGCTCATAAACCGGGGACCATAAATAGGAGAGCTTGAACATTTTCGCCACCATCAGTGTGTGCGTGCTTGTCACACCGGGAATTGTCTGCAGGTTCGTAGAAATGAACCTGGTGAGGTGAGCCAGATCGCGGCAAAAGACCTCCACGATCAGATCATACGTACCCAGCACCATCACCTGGTAGCTCACTTCCGGGAATTTACGGATCGCATTCCCCACTTCTTCCACCTTGCCAGACTGCACGTTGATCGCAATGATAGCAGGAGCCTGAAAGCCAAGGGCGAAGGGATCGACAATCGAGACCGTACTCACGATGCCTGCATCCACCAATCCGGCATATCTTGCCCGTACGGTTGACTCAGAGACACCCGTCTGCTTGGCAATGGTGGTAAAAGGGGTGCGCCCATCTTTTTGCAGCGTT
Organism: Chloroflexota bacterium; assembly: GCA_003486225.1. The sequence goes on along the minus strand of DNGN01000323.1, from coordinate 10,290 downwards.
TGCAGTATCTGCAGATCAATCTCATCCATCATTCACCAATCCTAAAAGATATTAAACGAATTTCGTCATATTTACCACATATTATCATGAATATCGCATCAATTCAACGTTATTTATATGGATTTTGCGATATTTATTGACCGCATTTCTAAATCGAGCTAAAATTATAAAGCGCCCTTCCATCATCGCAGGCCAATTTTCCCGTCTTGGAATGCATGGTTTTGAAAGATGGAATAAGACGCAGCAACTTAGCACCATCAAATTATTTTTACGGAGGATAACGTGCACGAACAATTATTTCAAGACATGGCTCAATCCATCATCGATGGCGAGGACGAGCTGGCTGCAGAATTGGCGCAGCAATCCATACAGCTTGGCATCGACCCGGTCGAGGCCATCAACAAAGGGTTTGTGGTCGGAGTCAACCACGTTGGGGATGAATTCAGCTGCGGAAATGCCTTCTTACCGGAATTGGTCATGGCAGGGGAAGCCATGAAAGCCGCGATTGCCGTACTGGAACCTGAATTCAACCGCCGCGGCACCAAACGAGAGGTGCTCGGCAGGATTGTCATCGCCACGGTTGAAGGCGACATCCACGATATCGGCAAAACCCTGGTCGGCACGATGATGTCAGCAGCCGGTTTTGAAGTGTACGACTTGGGTGTAGATGTCCCCATCAGCGAGATTATTCAAAAAGCGCGTGAGGTCGATGCCGACCTGATCGGCGTCAGTGCACTGCTCACGACAACCATGGTAAAGCAGCGGGATGTTGTTGAAGCAGTTGACGATATTGGTCTGGCCGGGAGAGTGCAGGTAATGGTCGGCGGAGCTCCGGTGACCAGGTCCTGGATGGAAGAGATCGGCGCAGCTGGTTATAGTGAAGATGCCATCGGAGCTATTGCCGTGGCAAAAGACCTGCTGGGAAAAAATTAGCATGACCGCACCGATCAAATCAATCAGCAACCCCAAACTACACCTGGATATCCTCAGCCAAAGTGATCTGGATAAAATTCACCAGGCAACCCTGCAGATCATCGAGCACACCGGAGTGCGGTTTCCCTCCAAATGGGCGCTGGATATCTGGAAGCAACACGGGGCCCAAGTAGATGAAGCGACCCAGGTCGTCAAGGTAAAAGGCGAACTCATTGAGGAAGCCCTCAAACTCGGCAAGCCCGTCTATCCCCTGGCAGCCAGAGACCCCCAACTAGACCTGCTGCTAGACGACAACCATGTGTACCTGGGTACCGATGGCTGCGGTGTGCAGGTCAAGGACCTGCACACAGGCGAAGTGCGCACCTCGGTACTGCAGGACGTGCGGGATATTGCCCGCATTGCAGACTACCTGCCCGAAATCGCCTTCCACTGGGTGCCTGTCTCGGCACAAGACCGCCCACCAGAAACGCGGGGCCTGCATGAGATCAAAGCCATTTGGGAAAATTCCACCAAGCACGTTCAGACTGAGAGCATCTATTCCCTGGAAGAAGCCAAAGCGGCTGTAGAGATGGCCACAATTCTGGCAGGCAGTGCCGAAGCCCTGAGAGAACGCCCGCTGCTGTCCATCATGCAGTGCACGGCTCCCCCATTGGGCCAGGATGGCGGCAGCCTGGATGCAGCGCTGGTGTCCGCACAAGCCGGCCTGCCGGTCGGCTTTATGACCATGACCTCCTGCCTCACCACCGCTCCAGCGACCCTGGCAGGCAACCTGGCGGTGGGCAATGCTGAAGTCATCTCGGCCGCAGCCCTGATCCAGCTGGCTTATCCTGGTTCATCCTTCTTCTATGCGGCCGCACAAACAGCCTCGGACCCGCGTACCGGCAGCTATACCGGCGGCGGCCCGGAGGATTTCCTGTTCGGCGCAGCCACCAATAAGATTGCCAATTACTACAACATGCCGCTCTCCATGGGCTCTTTCGCCACTGGTGCCAAAGAACCCAACTGGCAAGCCGGTATCGAAAACGGTCTCTCTACCTTTATGGCCTCCGTCTCGATGAGCGATATGCTGCTTGGCGCAGGCCAGCTGCACGGCAGCCGTATCTTTTCCTTCGAGCAGCTCCTGATGGATTGTGAGATCTTCGACATCGTCTACCAGATGATGAAAGGCATCGAGGTTTCCGATGANNCTATTAATCAAACCGGGGATCAAAGTTTCCAGCGAAGAAGCCCGCAACTTGCTGGCAGATGCCGGAGCTGAGGTGAATTTTGATACCCATGTAGCTGCCATCCCGGAGAAAATTGCCCGTCAGGCCATGGCAAGCGTGCCTTCGGAATTTTTCCTGTACAACCGGCAGGGAGATCCAGCCGTGCACTACGGCGGTGAGAGCGTACACTACGACCCCGGTTCCTCCGGAGTCAATATCTTCGATGCTAAAACCCAAGAACACCGCCCTGCAGTCAGCGCGGACCTGGTGAATGTGATCAAAGTGGCCGAACAACTGCCGCAGTACGACGCCCAATCCACCGCCCTGGTATGCAGCGAAATCCCCAAGGAGATCGGCGACCTCTACCGGCTCTACCTGGTGCTGCTGCATTCAGCAAAGCCGATCGTAACCGGTGCCTTTTCCGTACAAACCACCGACACCATGATCGAAATGCTCTCGATCTTTGCAGGCAGCAGGCAGGCTTTAAAAGAAAAACCCCTGGCCGTATTTGATGTCTGCCCCTCTCCACCGCTGATCTGGAGCCATTTTGGTGCCCAGAACCTGATCGACCTGGCGCGCGCCGGTGTGCCGGCCGAGATTGTCTCGATGCCCCTGGCTGGGGCTGCCGCACCGGTCACCCTGATCGGTTCCGTCGTGCAGCATGCTGCTGAATGCATCAGCGGGATCACCATCCACCAGCTGGCCAACCCCGGTGCGCCGATCGTTTGGGGCGGAGCTCCCGCCATCATGGATATGCGCCAGGGCACCACACCCATGGGAGCCATAGAAACTGCCATGATCGATGCTTCCTATGCCCAGGTGGGCAAGTTTTTGGGCTTCCCCACCCACGCCTACATGAGCGCCAGCGATGCCAAGCTGATCGACGCCCAGGCCGGCCTGGAATCCGGGATGACCGCACTGGTCGGGGCGCTGGCCGGGATCAATATGATCTCTGGGGCAGGCATGCTGGACTTCTTAGCTGCCCAGAGCCTGGAGAAACTGGTGATTGACGCTGAAGCCATCGGCATGAGCAAGCGCCTCGCTGAAGGCATCAAGCTCCACACCGAGACTTTAGCCACCGCCATGTTCGAAGGCATCAACTTCAAAGGCGAATTCCTCAAGCAAAAAACCACCCGGCAGCTGGTCACCAAAGAACAATATCTGCCCTCGCCGGTGCTGGACCGCGGCTCCATCCGCACCTGGAAGCAAGCCGGCGAAAAAGATGCAGTAGCCAGAGCGCGGGAACGCGTAAACGATCTGTTGGCCGCTTACCAGCCACCCGAGTTAGATTCAGGGCAGGTAAGCGAACTTAAATCGATGGTCAGCAAGCTGGCCGCGAATGCGGGGCTGTCCCAACTGCCTGCGCTAGATTAAGTCATGCCTGAGGGGATGCGGCAAGCCGCATCCCCTCAGCTGTAATTGGAATTCCGGTTCCAGATTTTGCTGGCAGCCCAACAGGTTTCCAGCCAGCAAACAACCCAAAAATTAAATATCGAGGAGGTTGTGCTGTGAAAATTACGGAAAAAAGCAATCCTGCACCCCGCCCAGCCCTCTGGGCCGATGTCTCAGAAGATCAATGGGAAGATTGGCATTGGCAGCTCGCCAACCGCATCACCAGCATCGATCAGCTTGAACAAATTATCCATCTCTCGCAAGACGAAAAAGAAGTCATCGCCCGCTCCCTGAACCGCCTGCGCATGGCGATCACCCCCTATTATGCCAGCCTGATGGCCTACGACGACCCGCGCTGCCCCATCCGCATCCGGGCAGTACCCACCATGGCCGAAACCAACTTTGTACCCGAAGACCTGCTGGACCCCCTGCACGAGGATATCGATTCCCCCACCCCCGGCATCACCCACCGCTATCCAGACCGGGCTTTGTTCCTCGTCACCGACCAGTGTTCGATGTACTGCCGGCACTGCACCCGCCGGCGCTACGCCGGTGAATTCGACCAGCCGCGCAAGCAGTCTGAGATCGATGATGCGATTGCCTACATCCGGGAGACCAAAGGCATCCGGGATGTACTGCTGAGCGGTGGAGACCCATTCACACTCTCCACCAACCGACTGGAAGAGATCATCGCCCGCCTGTACGAGATCCCGCATGTGGAAATCATCCGCTACGGAACCGCCATCCCGGTGGTCCTGCCGCAGCGCATTAACGACTCGCTGGTCAAAATGCTCAAGAAATACCAGCCCGTCTGGATCAACACCCATTTCAACCACCCCAAAGAGATCACCCCGCGCTCGCGCGCTGCGTTGGCCAAACTGGCAGATGCCGGGTTTGCCCTGGGAAACCAATCGGTGCTGATGCGCGGTCTCAACGACTGCCCGTACATCATCAAAGAGCTCTGCCAGCGCCTGGTCGAGAACCGGGTGCGGCCATACCGTCTCTACCAATGCGACCTTTCCAGCGGCATCTCCCATTTCCGCACCTCGATCAGCGCTGGCATCCAAATCATAGAGCACCTCAGCGGGCACACGACCGGTTTTGCCGTACCGGAATTCGTGGTAGACCTGCCCGGCGGCGGCGGCAAGATGCCCGTCAACCCGCGCTACATGATCAGCCAGAGCGACCGGGTTGTGATCTTCCGCAACTACGAAGGGGTGATTGCCAAATATATTGAGCCAGTCGATTCCAGCTTCCTAGGCTGCCCGGAGCGCTGCACAATCTGCGATGACAGGGAACAGCGCGGCCTAGACCAGCCCAAAGTTGGGCTGGAAAAATTGTTCGCCGGGGAAGCCCTCAGCCTGGAACCTAGCGATTTGTACCGCAACCAGCGCAAACAGGATAAGCAGCATTAAGCTTGCTGGCTGTGGAGAATGGACCTGATCAAAGGGAAAGAATATGCAGCCCTGGCAAGTAATCTCGCAACAAGAAGTTGAACAAATCCACCAGACCACCCTGCGTATCTTGGCGGAAGTCGGCATCGTTCTCGAGCACCCCGAAACCCGCCAGATGCTTCTGGCATCTGGCGCCAGCCTNNACCCTGCACTGGCACAATTTGGGCGGTGCGCGCGACGTGTACGACCCGCTGAGCGGAGAAACCAGACGGGCCACCGTCCAGGATGTACGCGATGCCACCCGCCTGCTGGATTCGCTCGAACACGCCACCACCATCACGCCATTTTTCACCCCGACCGATGTGCCGGGAGAACTGATGTCGCTGGCTATGTACCGCCATGCCCTGCCGAACACCACCAAGCCGCTGCAAGGCCCTGGCGTGCAGACCCCGCAAGAGGTCAGCTATGCGGTCGCCATGGCGGAAGTCATCGGCCCGGCCAGCGAAGTGCTGACGATGAGCGTCTCACCGGTCAGCCCGCTGACCTTCCCGGACCATATGGCGGCATCCATGGTGGAAATTGCCCGCCATGGTATCAGCTTTGGCCCGCTGCCCTGCCCGACCGCCGGCACCACTGCCCCACTTTCGCTGGCCGGTGCACTGACCCAGCAAAACGCCGAGGTGCTGGCCTCGCTGGTCATCGTGCAGTGTGTTAATCCCGGCCTGCCGGTGATCTACTGCGGGCGGCTGGCCATGATGGAACCGCGCACAGGGATCTCGGTATGGGGCGGGGTAGAAATGGGCATTGCGTCAGCCGCCACGGTGCAGATCGGGCATCATTATCATCTGCCGGTCAATGTTTACGGTTTATCCACCAACGCCCACACCTACGATGTACAAAACGGCTACGAACGGGCCTTGAATTCGATCCTGCCAGCCCTGGCGGGTGCAGATGAACTCTCCGGGATTGGGGAAATGAACGCCGGGGTGATGGGGTCTCTGGCCCAAATGGTGATCGATGATGACATCATCGCCAGTGTAAAGCGCGCCCTGCGCGGCTTCAAAGTCGATGATGATGCACTCGCCTTCGAGGTGGTCGCATCTGTGATGGAAGGGACCCACAATTACCTGGCCGAAAAGCACACCATACGCTACCTGCGCGCGGGAGAGCTCAGCTACACCAAACACGGGGAGCGGCGCTCCTTCGATGAATGGGCCCGCAGCGGTAAAAAAGGCATGGCAGAACGAGCCCAGGCAAAAGCAACCGAAATCCTGGCCAAACATGAAGTCCCACCCCTGACCGATGCCCAGGAAAAAGAACTGGATGCCATCTTGGCAGCAGCTGAAAAGGAATTCGTTTCACGTACTTAGGATTTTCTCATTTACTTTTAAGGAAACTTAAGCTATTGTAAAGAAAACAAGTGAAAGGAGTTTACAGGCAAAATTCCACACAAACCATCTCAAAAAATATCCAACCAATATTCTATCAAGGAGGTAGAAAGTTATGCGTAAGTGGTTATCTATGATGGCAGTAATTGCCATCCTTACCCTGGTATTAGCGGCTTGTGGAGGTGGTGATACTGGTAACAATACCGGCAACGCTGGCGACACAGGCAATGCCGGCGATACAGGCGATACAGGAGACACCGGCGATACCGGCAATACCGGCGATACTGGCGACACAGGTGGTGCAGAAGCCCCGTATAAGGTAGCGACCTTTGCCTGGACGCAAGAACCCGACTCGCTCAACCCCTTCTATACCGACATGTGGTTCTCTGCGCTGATGCAGCAGTTATACCTGTGCTGGGCGTGGGAATTCGATGATCAGAATCTCCCCTACCCGAACCTGGTGACAGAAATCCCCAGCCCGGAAAATGGCGGGGTTTCGGAAGATGGCCTCACCATCACCCTGAATCTGCGAGATGATATCGGCTGGTCGGACGGCGAGCCACTCACATCCGCTGATTTCCTTTTCACCTATGAAATGGCAATGGCGGATGACAATGCCGTCAACTCCCAATACCCGTATGATTATCTGGTGGACTTGCAAGCCCCGGACGACACCACCGTGGTGATGAACTTCGAAGAACCCTTCGCCCCCTGGCAATCCATCTTCTGGCGCGGCATTCTGCCCAAACATGTACTCGGCCCGGTGTTCGAAGCAGATGGCAATATCATGGAAGCCGCATGGAACATGCTTCCAACCGTTGGTTGCGGCCCGTACGTAGCTGAAGAATGGGAATCGGGTAGTTTCCTGCGCTTCGTACGCAACGAAAATTACTGGAAGGGCACTGCCAAGATCGATGAAATCTTCTTCCAGTTCGTGCCAGACGATGCGGCTCAAACTGCAGCACTGATCTCTGGCGATGCTGACCTGGGCACCTTCCCACCGATCTCCGACGTCCCTGCCCTGCAGGACGCCGGCCTGACGATCTTCACCCAAAACGGCGGCTATTCCGAGGGCTGGTTCTTTAACATGCGTGATATGGCCAGCGAGCCGATCAAAGATCTGGCCGTGCGCCAGGCAATCGCCATGTCCATCGACCGGCAAGCGATTACCAACGACCTGCTGCTTGGCCTGGCTCCCGTAGCTGAAACCTTCTGGGATGCGATCGCTGCCTCCGGCTGGGTCTCTCCCGATATTGAACCCTGGGCCTACGACCCAGAAGGCGCCAAGCAAATGCTGACAGACGCGGGCTATGTGGATAACGATGGCGATGGTATCCGCGAAGATGCCGACGGAAACCCGCTGGTTGTCTTTCACGGCACCACCATCCGCGAAATCCGCCAGGATATCCAGGCAGTCACCCAGCAATACCTGCGCGAGGTCGGGATTGACCTGCAGATCCAGAGCTGGGATTCAGACATCTTCTTCGGCAGCTATGCCGATGGTGCTCCCCCAGCAGTTGGTGATGTAGACATCATGGAATGGTCTGACGGCACCTACTTCCCAGATCCGGATACAGATTACTGGCTGTGCTCACAGCTCCCAGATGATGAAAACCCTTGGGGGTACAACTACTACATCTGCGACGAAGAACTGGATGCCCTCTTCCAGGCCCAGCTGACCGAAGCAGACCCAGAAGCGCGCATTGAAATCTTCCACCAGATCAGCCAGATCGTGCACGACAAGGTCTACTGGTATGGCCTGTATGTCGATGCCGATTACTGGATTGTCAGCCCCAAACTGACCGGCTGGAAAATTTCAGGTGTGACACCCTTCTCCAATATCATGGATTGGGACATCACTGAATAAGGCACATCGATAATGACAAATGGCCCGGGCAGAGGTTATCTCTGCCCCGGCCATCCTCTTAAATCAGCCCAGCTCTGGAGGTGCCATGGTTCGATACATTATCAGAAGGCTGCTGCAAGCCATCCCTCTCATCCTCATCATCAGCATTATTCTGTTCGTATTAATGATGAATACCGGCGACCCGTTAGCCACGATGGGGGGCAGGAAAGCCACACGGCCAGAAGACCGCGCTCGCCTGGAACGCCAGTTAGGCTTAGACCAACCAATTTACAAACAATATTTCTTCTGGTTGGTCGGCAACGACTGGACCAAGATCGATATGGACGGCGATGGCGTGCCGGAAACTCCCGGCGTCCGCAAAGGCGTCATGCGGGGTGACTTTGGCAGCTCCCTGGTCAACCGCGGGAAACCGGCCATGGAGATCATCCTCGACCGTTTGCCCAACACGCTGATCCTGATGATCCCGGCTGAAGTGATCGTAATTTTGGTTTCTTTATTAATTGGCATTTATTCGGCCCTCAGGCAATATTCCCTGATCGACCATACGATTACTGGCCTTTCTTTCATCGGGTTTTCCATGCCGATATTCTTTGTCGCCCTAGTATCCATGTATGTCTTCGGCGTCAATTTCAAACGCTGGGGGCTGCCCTACTTCCCCACGGTCGGCATGTTTGACCCCAAGGTGGGCAAAACCACGGCCCAGGTGCTCTGGCATATGGCCCTGCCGATCTTCAGCATGACCGTCATTACGGCAGCCGGCTACAGCCGCTTTGTGCGCTCTCAAATGCTGGAAGTGATCAGCGAAAACTATATCAAAACCGCCAAAGCCAAAGGCTTGCCAGAGCGCATGATCACCTTTGGGCATGCCCTTAAAAATGCGGCCCTGCCATTGGTGACCATTATCGGCCTGGATATCCCCCTGCTCCTGGGTGGTGCAGTGGTCACCGAAACCATCTTCGCCTGGCCCGGCACTGGCCGCTTATTTATCGACCACCTCTCCCGTTCCGACACACCGGTGGTGATGGGCATCCTGATGTTGATTTCTGTAGCTGTGGTCATCTTCCAGCTGATTACTGATGTGGTCTATGCCTGGTTAGACCCGCGCATCCGCTACGATTGACCGGTTGGAGATAAATATGGAAACCACCCCAGAATATGATGTAATCAAATTACAGGAAGAGTTCCGCACAAGTCCCCTCAAGCCAAGTCAATTGGTCTGGAAGCGCTTTTTGCAGCATAAAATGGCTGTTTTTGGCGCCATCATGCTGGTTGTCTTAATTATCTATTCTTTTGGTTTATCGATCTTCTTCCCTGAATCCGAAGCCAATTTCACCGATACTTCAATCCGGCTTTCGGCGCCTTCCGCTGAGCATCCCTTCGGCACCGATACGGTCGGCCGAGATATTATGAAGCGCACCATTTACGGCGGTCAGATCTCCCTGCTGATCGGCCTCTCAGCGGTAATCGTTGAAGTAGTGGTTGGCGTGATGATCGGGGCGATTGCCGGCTATTATGGCGGCTGGATCGACAACCTGCTGATGCGTATTATCGATGCCACTCTGGCATTGCCTTCCCTGCTCGTATTGATTTTATTGGGGGCGGTTTTGCGCGAGGTAAAAGTTGATTTTATTGAGAAAAATACTGTCGTCACTATCGCGATTGCACTTGGATTGCTCTCCTGGATGACCGTGGCACGCCTGGTGCGCGCCATCTTCCTGGCATTGCGCGATATGGAATACGTGCAGGCTGCGCGCGCGTTGGGCGCGTCCAATGCAAGGATCATCTTGCAAGAAATCCTCCCCAACGGTGTGGGACCGATCATTGTGGAATCGACCCTGGGAATCGGCTTTGCCATCATGGAAGAATCCGGCCTGTCATTCCTGGGATTCGGCATCCGGCCGCCAACGCCAAGTTGGGGTAACCTGCTCAGCAACGCGCAGGAACATTTCACCAAATATCCGTGGCTCGCCGTCTTCCCCGGCTTGATGATCTTCCTCAGCATCATCTCCGTCAACTACATCGGCGACGGTCTGCGCGACGCGCTCGACCCGCAGGGGCGGCGCGACGGGGGCTAAAGCTGGTCGGCCGGCCCTGAGGCGCCGACGCAGGGC
>DNGN01000268.1 GCA_003486225.1 Chloroflexota bacterium | reverse complement strand
TCAATGGGGGTTGATTTCAGCCAATATACGACGGCTGTGTTGGCAGAGGATATTGAATCGCTGCGCCTTGCACTGGGGATCGACCAATGGGACTTATTCGGCACCTCTTACAGCACCCGCCTGGTACAGGTACTGATGGACCGCCACCCGGAAGGGATTCGCGCCGCGATTCTTCAGGCAGTTAACCCACTTCACGAAACACGTTTCCATCGTGACCCGGAGCATTCCTACCGTGTCTTGCAGGTGATGTTTGAGGATTGCGCGTCCGACCCGGACTGCGCTGCGGCGTACCCGGATCTGGAAAACCGATTCTACGCCCTGGTGGCAGAACTGAACCGATCTCCCATAGAATTGAGCCTGGAAGACCCGGGTGGTGGCTCGCCGATTCCCTTGCAGGTCAGTGGCGCTACGTTGATCGACTGGATGGTCGGTCGGGCTTTTTACGGGCCTACATTCCCTCCTTTCACCACTGCGTTTTACCCGCTGCTGATCAGTCAACTCTCAGCAGGGAAAACCGCGGCCTTGGAGTCCTGGGCTTTGAACGAGATCCAGGAAGATATTTTTACATCTGATTTCATCGCATTTGGCTTGTATTTTTCCGTCAACTGCCAGGACGATGCCTCAGCTGTCACCAAGGCCGAGATTGACACTTTATCTGCTGGTTATCCTGAAATGGATGGGTACTACCGCCATCTGAATGAATGGAACCTGTGCCAGTTATGGAACCTGCCGCCTGCGCCGAAGTTGGCAGACGAACCAATCCACAGCGATATTCCTGCATTGGTCCTGGTTGGACGTTACGACCCCATCACTCCTCCACACTGGGCGCGCGAGGTGGCTGAAAATCTGCCCAATTCGTTTTATGTGGAGTTTCCATCAAAAGGGCATAATTTGGATTCCGGGACCACCTGCGCAGACCAGATCAAACGCAGTTTTCTGCAGGACCCGCAGAGCGAACCCGATACCTCCTGTTTGGCAGCCGAGCCATCCCCGGAGTATGTGCTGCCGGGTGAGTGGATCTATATTCCTGATTACCTGGACAGCGTCGAGGACATCAATATCGGTGTTCCCAACCAGGGAAAACCATTGCTGGAGGCGATGGCGGTGGCCAGTATGCTGATTTTCATCGTAGAGGTGACTTTCATCCTCGTGACGGGTTTCCGGGTGTTGGGTGCGAAACCCGACCGGAAGTCGAAAGCCAAAGCGTTGAACTTCCCACAGCATGTTTTTGCAGGCATTACGGGTGTGCTTTCGATCACCACCGTCCAGTTGAACAGCATGGTGATGCGGGAATTCACCAACAAGCCGGATTGGATGGAAAATTTGGTCGGGCTGCCCAGATCAGAGCCTCTGGTGATCCTGGTGGGGATCCTGACTGTGCTTCAGCTGCTCGCTGCGGCGGGTTTACTGGTGATGGGAACTATTCTGTTGGCCAGGAAGCATGGGAGGTTGTTTAACCGCATCCTGTTTACGCTGGTGACCCTAGCGGTGATCGTATTCTCTTTTTTCCTGGTGAGATGGAATTTGCAGAATATTTTCCTGTCCTGGCTGGGTTTGATGTAAGCTGAATCAAAAAAGGCTGGCAATTGCCAGCCTTTTATTTTTTCCAATCGCTGATTACATGACCATCGGTAAGATCAGGAAGAGGATGTAGAACAATCCCCATGTGAAACCAAGGTAGCGGGCGACCTGACCAGGTAAGGCAGACATTTCTGAATCCTCGTCTTCTTCATCATCATCACCGAAGACCAGGTTGCCAACTTCAAATGTATAGGAGACCAATCCCAGCCATGCGCTCACCAGCAGGAAGATGAGTACGATGCCCAAAAGTGTGGCAAAAAGCACCCCGTAATTTTGGAAGAGATCTGCAATCCCGGTGGTCAGGGTCTGGAAGAGGGCCTGGATGATAGCGTTGAACACGTTAACTGTCGCATTTGACGTGTATGCGGTACCGCCCAGCAGACCTAACCAGATAACGACTGACATCCAACCTTTTTGAGTTAGTTTTGAATCCATGAAAAAATGCCTCCTAGCAGTTATTTTATAAGTTGCATCAACTGTATCATAAATTTCTTATTCCGTCACCCCAATCAGGCCAACCAAAGATTATTTGAGAATTTCAGGGAGTTTGGACCACCAATTCGCATCTGCATCCACAAAGAAGAGATGGGTTTTTCCTGGATAATCACTGGCTCCTAATCCGGGAGCCAGAATCATGGTTTCGGGCTGGGCTGCAGCACAGTCGCCGATTTTTGATTCGATCTGGCGGCTGGTGCGCAGAACGACGATGCCGCGAATTTCTGCGGTTGGCAAATCCAGCAGGTAATCGATATGCCAGTGCAGCGTTTTCCTCTTGGGAATACTGCCCAGCAGGCCAGCTGCGTTGAGACTTCTTTCTAGCTCTGGACGAATGAGGTGCGGATGACCCTCTCCGGACCGGCTGGCATGGCGCAGCAGGCGATAGCCCAGGCTGCTGGTGCGGTGTTGACCATAGGCAGACCCTACATATAAGTAGGTACCTTCCGGGAGCGGTATGGGTTTGCCGTGTTGGAATTCACCAAAGGCTAATTTATGGTCATCGGATAATTGGATCGCCAGTAAATAGACACCGCTCGGATGAGGATCTCCAAGGATCGTAATTTTGGAGTAGATTGGGTTTTGAGGTGGATTTATACGTTTCATGGTGCGCTTCAGTATTCTTATTCGAATATGATAATTGTTTGTAGAAAAAGCTTAATTTATTATAGGGAAATATTTTTGAATTGGCAATATACCCTGGAACATATTTAGGACTATTTACGTTTAATTTTTGTTATGCCCTGAGACGAGGGCAAAATAATTTGATTCTGTAAATTGGTGCGATTTATGCATTAAAATAAATTGCTCGATACGGTATATTTCTAAATCTAGGCTAAGATTGAGCAAACTGGAGAATTTATGACATTTGGTCCAACAAAACCAAACCGGCCGAATCAAACCAAAGGCAATCGATCTTCTCCCCCCGGCGATAACCAGGTTCCTGGCCGGGAAGCCAAGAGCCAACCGCCTGCTCCACCACGCAGGGAGTGGATCAGTTATATGATGGCGGGTATCTTGTTTGCTGGTGCGATGATGATCCTGGCAGCGGTCAGCGGCTGGTTGGGTTATCAGGATGGGCAGCAGCAGCAATATGGCCAGGCGACCGTGACCATGGAAGCCTATCTGGCTGCTCAGCTTGTCCAGGCCATTGAAGATGTGACCAATGAGAATTATGCCCTGGCCGAAGAACGCCTGACTTATATCCTTTCAGAAAAACCTGGTTATAAACCCGCCATGGACCTGCTGGTGGACATCGGTATGGTGATGAATGTTACGGCTACCCCGACTTCTGTTCCGGCATCCCCAACCCCTTCGCCAACCAGAGATACCCGTCCTGCAGAAGAAATGTATTCTGCTGCTCTGGCGCTTGTCTCTCAGGGCCAGTGGAATATCGCTTTGGATACGCTGGCAAACCTGCGCCAATCGAATCCGGGCTACAATATCGTGGAAGTGGATGGGTTGATCTTTGTAAGTTTGCGCAACCGTGGCATCCAAAAGATTTTAAATAAGGATCTGGAAGGCGGGATCTACGATTTCTTGCTAGCCGAACAGTTTGGTCCGTTGGACGGCGAAACCGAAAATTACCGCAATTGGGCGCGTTTATACCTGCTTGGGAACGCGTTTTGGGGTGCTTACCCGGAGCAAGCCGCTTATTATTACGGGCAGTTGGTTTCAGCAGCACCCAGCATTACAGACGCTTCCGGAGTCTCGGCATTCTATCGCTATTGGGCATCCTTGCTGCAGATGGCCGAAAATTCGGCCAAAGAGGAAAAATGGTGTGAGGCCAGCGATGGCATGGTGCATGTCCTGGGGACATGGGACCAGGCCTATGTTTACCCTACGGCTACCTTCGTCTATGAAAAATGTTTGCTGGGCACGCCCTCCATTACTCCTACGCCGACCATCACTTCCACGTTTGATGCAACCCTGGGTGGACCGTCCGATACTCCTCCTGCGGGAGGTCCCAGCAGTACACCGACCCCAACCAGCACATCTACACCTGATACCGTTCAGGATACTCCGACCTTTACACCAACCTTTACCCCGTCGCCTACCACGGATCCATCTCCGTAGGTTGGATTAAAGGGCTTTGAGAATCATTATGACGAATAATAATCCTGGAAAACAAAAAAAACTGAGCTCCAAGCAGGCAATATTCTTATGGCTGGTCAGCTTCTTTGGAGTGGGGCTGGTGCTCTCGACAGTGGTTTATTCCACCTTCCGGAATTGGGGTATGCAGGAGACACGACCAGATGCGGTCAGCACCCCGGTCTTCGATGAACAGGGAAATCTGGTCATCCCGCAGGGGGAGGGCAATCAATTCAATGATTCGGGGCTTCGCCCGATCATCCAGGATGCCCCACCAGCCTGGGATGGCACAAAACGCGTCACCATGCTTTTGATGGGCATTGATTTCCGCGATTGGGAAGAAGAGAATAAATATTCCCGCACGGATACCATGATCCTCCTAACGGTCGACCCGGTCGCAAAAACGGCGGGTGTGCTTTCTATCCCGCGCGATCTCTGGGCCGCCATCCCTGGGTTTAATCCCTCCAAGATCAACGCGGCACATTATTTTGGCGATATGTACAATTATCCGGGTGGGGGACCGGCCCTGGCTGTCAAAACCGTTGAAAATGTGATCGGTGTGCCGATTGATTATTATGCCCGTCTGGATTTCAGCGCTTTTGAAGAATTTATTGATCTGATAGATGGGGTGAAGGTGGAGGTGACCGAGCCGATTGAGTTGGAAGTCATCGGCCAGGCGTATGATGTAAAGCTGGAGCCAGGCAGGGTCACCCTGCCCGGTAAGCTCGCTTTGGCGTACGCCCGCAACCGTTACAATGAAGGCGGGGATTTTGATCGCTCCCGCCGCCAGCAGCAGGTGATTATGGGCATTTACGACCGCTTGCTGACACCGGCTGTATGGGCAAAATTGCTCTCCAATGCGCCAGAGTTATATGCCAAGTTTTCACAAAAGATCACGACCAACCTGCCCTTCGAGGATGCACTCAAGCTGGCTGTCCTGGCTGTTCAGATCCAGAGGGATGATATAGAGATGGCCGTAATCGGTATCAACGAGGTGAATTATGGCACATCCCCAGACGACCGCTCGATCTTGATCCCCTATCCGGACAAGATCCGTGAAGTGAGGGACAGGATTTTTGCGACAGGCGGTTCGTTTTCTCCGGCGATGGAAGGTGATCTGCTGACCTTGATGCAGATCGAGGAAGCCCGCATCACGATTTATGACGGTACTAATGACGGTATAACCGGCCAGCGCACAGCGGACTACCTTCGCAATCAGGGAGCCAATGTGGTTGAAGTTCTGGGTGCCAGCCAGGGGTATACCACTACCTCGCTGATCGACCACACCGGCAGTCCTTATACCTTGTCTTTTCTATCTGATCTGATGGGCGTGGATACCTACCGCATTTTCCACCGGCTGGCCATGGATAGCACAACCGATGTGGAAATCTGGCTGGGCACGGATTGGCAGTGTAATAACCCCATGCCCTGAAGATTGGAGAAGTANNCGGCTGCGGAAGCGCTATCCCAGATTGGGTATGTATGGGTGGCTGCCCCGCGCGATCAGGCATCCAGTACAGGCCGAAGTATGCCGCTCAGTTCAGATGGCTTAATCACTGTCAAACAAATGCGGGTCAACGGGCAGGATTGGACCGTGCATGCGGTCGGCGGCTCACCAGCCCAAACGGTGCAGCACGGTATCCTGGAGATCATGGATCACCCGCCAGACCTGGTGGTTTCAGGTATCAATTACGGGCTTAATCTTGGCCTGGCGGTCACTGTCTCGGGCACCGTGGGGGCAGCCATTGAGGCCGCCAGTTTCGGTATTCCTTCCCTGGCAGTCTCACTGGAAACGGATGTTTCCCATTTTTATACCCATTCCGAAGAGGTGGATTTCAGCGCAGCAGCCGGTTTTACAGCGTATTTTGCCAAACGCCTGCTGGATAAAAGCCTGGATCTCAGGTCGAGATTTCTTAAGCTCGAGGTGCCTGCCGAAGCCACGCCGGATACCCCCTGGGAGCTGGCACGTTTGAGCTTGGAACGGTTTTATATCGCCAGCTCCCAAACCAAGCGCGATTGGAATCAGCCCCACCAGCTGGGGTTTTATACACGGACCGATTACGAAAATTTTACCCCCGGGACAGATGCCCATATCTGCTTGGTAGAACGCAAGGTCGCTGTCACACCGCTTTCCCTGGATATGACGGCTGAAATTGCTTTTGACCAAATGCATGAAGAAATGCGCAGGGAAATTTAAGCAGAATTGGTTTCCTGCATGCTGCCAGGAGTGAGTAGATGGGGTATGCCCCGCCTGGCATGTCCACTCTAGAGGGAGAGATAGCTCCCTCTTTTTTTGTTTCCTGCCAGGTGCCCTGCGCCTGCAGACTGAAAATTAGCCTCTTCGGGGAACCTGCATCGGGTATAATGAGAACCGCGAAGTTCGTTTCCAGGCAGGGTGCCAGTATCAGAGGAGAATTGTATGAAAGCAGTTTTTATCAGAGAACATGGCGGGTTAAGCGCCCTTGAATATGGTGACCTGCCAACCCCATCGCCAGGCCCAGGTGAGGTGCTGGTGCGTTTACAGGCGGCAGCCCTGAACCGGCTGGACCTGTGGGTGCGGGAAGGATGGCCGGGCATCAGGATCGAATATCCTTTTATTATGGGCGCTGATGGGGCTGGCCAGGTGGCAGCGGTTGGTGACGGCGTAACAGAGTGGAAGCCGGGTACCTCGGTGGTGCTGAATGCCAACCTGGGAGACGGCACCTGTGATTTTTGCCTGGCTGGCTTGGAGAATCAATGCCTGAACTGGGGGCTGTTGGGCGAAACCAAATCCGGAACGTATGCTGAGTATGTGGCTGTGCCTGGCCGCAACTTGCTGGAAATGCCAGAATCATTTGACCCGCACCAGGCTGCCTCCGCCGGGCTGGTCTTCCATACAGCCTGGCATTCGCTCATCACCAGGGGGAAACTGCTCCCCGGTGAAACTGTCCTGGTGGTGGGGGCTTCCGGGGGGGTCAATACCGCCAGCATCCAGATCGCCAAGCTGGCCGGGGCCCGCGTGGTAGTGGTCGGTTCCAGTGCTGAAAAGCTGGCCTTGGCGGAAGATCTGGGTGCGGATGCCCTGATAGACCGCTCTAAAGAGGAGAACTGGTCGCGCGCAGTCTACAAGCTGACCAACAGGCTCGGGGTGGACGTGGTGGTGGACAACGTGGGCACGACCTATTATCAGAGCTTCAGGGCGGCCCGTAAAGGCGGGCGCATCCTGACGGTGGGCAATACCGGTGCGCCTAAATTTGAAATTGACAACCGCTACATTTTTGGCAAGCATCTCAGCATCATCGGTTCCAGTATGGGAACCTTGATGGATTTCAAAACGGTCATGGGGCTGGTATTTGAAGGCAAGCTCAAGGCTGTTGTTGACCAGAGTTTCCCGCTGGCACAAGCCAGGGAGGCCCAGGAACGCCTGGAAAGTGGCGATCAGCTGGGGAAAGTAACCTTGACGATCGAATAGCCCTGCCAGCTATCAGTCTGCCCGAAAGGATTTGAAATGAGTGAACTGCCTTTTAAGATCCCAGAGACCAAACAGGAATTGCTGACCTTGTTTCGTGAATCCAGAGAAAAATTTGCCTTGCTCTGGCAGGGGCTCCCTGAAGAGGCCCTCACCTGCCGGCCGGGACCCAAACCGGATTGGTCTGTGAAGGACACGATTGCACACATTTGTTGGTGGGAGAGCTTTGCACTCAGCCGCATCACGATCCTGGCCGCCGGAGAAACTCTGCACCTGTTGTCGGATTATGATACTCTCAACCAGAAGGTTTTTGAACAATACCGCGAGATGCCTCTGGAGAATGTGGTTTTGATGTTTGAGGCCAATCAAGCCCAGATCGAAGCCATGATTGACTCGATGAGCTTCGCTGAATGGGCAGATGAGCAGCGCCCCAATTTTTCCGGGCAGTCGCTGATGCGCATGCTGGGAGGCAATACCTTCGGCCATTATTATGAGCATTTTGAGGATTTGCAAGCATACAGGCAAAAAAAATCTTAGGATCAGGCTGCTTTGAAATATGATCTTTAACCGCCCCTGGATTGTTTTCCTTCAGTTTATTTCGACCTTGTTATTTTCAGCTGTTTCCTGGATCCGATTCGGGATGGCGCTCGATCTGTGGGATTTTTTGAGCGACCTTCCATTGTCTGTTTCGCCGCTGTACCCTGTGGTATCGGGCTTGCTGTGCGGTGCAGCTGGTTTGTGGGTCTGCGTCTGGATATGGATGGGCCATCCGAGGGCTCCGGGCGCTTTACGTATCTTGAGCGTAATTTTTGCGTTGTACTATTGGGTAGACCAAGTGCTGGTGATGACCAGCGAACTCCGGCAGACCAATTGGGTTTTTACTGGCCTGGTGACTGTGGTGCTTCTTTTGCTTGTCTTTCTCAGCTTAAAGCCTGCCGCGGTGAGAGATTTCTTTGGAGAAGATTATGAGCAAGAAAAACAAAATTGAAGAACTGCGTGAGAAGCGTGCAGTAGGCCGCTTGGGGGGCGGCCAGAATCGCATTGAAGCACAGCACGCGCGTGGAAAACTGACCGCCCGTGAGCGCATCGACCTGCTGCTCGATAAAGGCTCTTTTCGGGAAACCGATGCATTTGTCACCCACCGCACCGAAGATTTTGGGCTGGCTGAACAAAAGTTTATGGGCGATAGTGTGGTTACTGGCTGGGGAACCATCGACGGCAGGCTGGTGTATGTTTTCTCGCAGGATTTCACCGTCTTCGGTGGAAGTTTAGGCGAAGCGCACGCCAAAAAGATCGTCAAGATCCTGGATATGGCCCTTAAGAACGGCGCACCGGTCATCGGCCTGAACGACTCGGGTGGGGCGCGCATCCAGGAAGGGGTGGTATCCCTGGGCGGCTATGCCGATATTTTCCTGCGCAATACACTCGCTTCGGGGGTCGTACCCCAGATCAGCGTGATCATGGGCCCCTGCGCCGGTGGGGCGGTCTATTCTCCGGCTATCACCGATTTTATCTTCATGGTCAAGCAGTCATCCTATATGTTCATCACCGGCCCGGAAGTGGTCAAGACGGTTACCCATGAGGATGTGACCTTTGAAGAATTGGGCGGTGCCATGGTGCATGCGGATACCTCAGGCGTGTGCCACGTGGCCGGCGATAGCGAAGCTGAAACCCTGGCCAAGGTGCGCGAGATGTTTTCCTACCTGCCCCAGAATAACATGGACGACCCGCCCTTCCGCGAGAGCGTTGACGACCCGCTGCGCCGGGAAGAAGCCCTGGATTCGATCATCCCCGATGATCCCAGCAAGCCATATGATATTAAAGAGGTCATCCGTATGGTGATGGATGACGGGAAATTTTTTGAGATCCACAAAGATTATGCAGCCAATATTGTGGTGGG
>DNGN01000070.1 GCA_003486225.1 Chloroflexota bacterium | reverse complement strand
GGCGTTGGTATACTCGCGCTTCATGTTGGCCAGCACTTCATCATTGCCTGCCTGCACCGGGACCTCGATATGCGGCATGATCTTGGGGTGGGCGGCCACGGTTTCCAGCAGCTCATCGGTCATCCAGTTGGGATGCGAGGTCAGGAAGCGCAGGCGTTCCAATCCCTCCACCTCTGCCGCGATCTGCAGCAGCCGGGCCAGGTTAGGCCCATCCGGGATGTCTTTGCCGTAGCGGTCCACGATCTGCCCCAGCAGGGTAATATCCTTGACCCCTTGTTCAACCAGGCTGCGGATTTCCTGCACAATCACTCCCACAGGCCGGCTGCGTTCTACCCCGCGCCGGTAGGGGATGATGCAGAAGGTACAGGCATGCGAGCAACCCAGCACGACCGGGACATGGGCTGTCACCAGGCTGTTTTTCTCCTCGGCCGGCAGCACCAGGTCGCCATCCAGCAGGGCGTTGCGTACTTCCAGTTCGCTCTGGGCCATCTGGCGGCTCTCACCTTGGGAGAGGTGGGCGATCAGCGGGCCGGGATCAGAGGGCGGGGAGAAGACATCTACGTGCGGGTAGCGTTTCGCCAGGTGTTCATGCCCTTTTACGCCCACCATGCAGCCCATCAGGTTGATCGTCAGGTTGGGGTTCTCGCGCTTCAGTGAGAGCAGTGAAGTCAGGTAGCCGTGGGCGCGATCTTCAGCGCTCTGTCGCACCACACAAGTGTTCAAAACGATCACATCGGCCTGCCTGGCTTTAGGCGCGGCGCGGTAGCCGAGGCGTTCCAGGGAGGAGGCCACGCGTTGGGAATCGGCCACGTTCATTTGGCAGCCAGCTGTCCAGACATAATATTTCAAATCATTGGTCATAGGCGGGTATTATATCAAGAATATCCAAATTGTCAGGGTTTAAATCCGCAGGTGTTTTTATTTGCCAGGTGCATCCCGAGGTTGACAAACCAGAAAACTGCACAATAATAAAAATGGTGCAGTTGCAAACCTTGGGAGATGGGTCCGCCCGGGGATGCCAGAAGGAGGCGTAAATGACCAAAGTGGATTTTAAGAAAGAACTCAAGCATCTCTACCAGCCCGCTAAAAAAGATTTTGAGGTGGTGGATGTGCCCGCCATGCAGTTCCTGATGCTTGATGGCATGGGTGACCCAAACACCGCCCCGGAATACCAGCAGGCTTTGGAAGCGCTGTATGCGGTAGCTTATAAGCTTAAGTTTGCCAGCAAGAAACAATTGGACAAAGATTATGTTGTCCCGCCCCTGGAGGGGCTGTGGTGGGCGGAGGATATGGATGCCTTTACTTCAATGCGAGATAAAAACCAGTGGTCCTGGACGATGATGATCATGACACCCGATTGGATTACTGCAGCGCTGTTTCAGCAAACCCTGGGGGTGGTGCGTGAGGGCAAGCAGCCGCCGGTCGCCTTGGACAAGGTCCGTTTGGAGAGCTACCACGAAGGCCTTTGCGCTCAGATTTTGCATATCGGATCGTATGATGACGAAGCGCCCACCCTGGCGCGTCTGCATCATGAATGGATGCCTGCTCGCGGTTATGCTTTCAACGGCAAGCACCACGAGATCTATCTCAGCGACCCCCGCCGGGTGGCACCGGAAAAGCTCAAAACCGTGCTGCGGCAGCCGATAAGACGGGTTGATCCGTAATCTTTCCCCTGCCAATTTAATATGTCAGGTCAATGTCGTGTTAACGACATGGTATTTCTTTCCTCCTTTGGGTATAGTGTGAGCATAAATATGTTCTTACCACTACAGCGGAGCCCCGCTTTGAAAAAAAGGAGAAAAATGATGAAAGGCACAACTGAACGGAGAATCACCCTGGTATTGTTTGTGGTCTGCATGCTCGTAGCTGGTGCAGTTTACTCGCTGGGATTTGTGAAGTACACCTTCCAGGTGGCAGGTGTCAATGTGGCGATCTATCCAGCTGCTTTCCTGGCATTGGTGGGTGTCACCCAAATGGTTTTCGCCTACCTGCCCAGAAAAAAGCAAAACTGAGCATACTCCAGCACGCCAGAAAAAAAACAAGCCCTGAATTTCTCAGGGCTTGTTGCTTTTAGATCATCTTGTGGAGGGTTCACCCCTCCGGATCAATCAGTTGTGCGGATCGATCTTAGTACATCGGCGGCTGAGGAGGCATGGCCGGAGCATCTTTTTCCGGCAGGTCCGTAATCAGCGCTTCGGTGGTCAGGATCATGGCTGCGATCGAGGCGGCATTTTCCAGCGCACCGCGAGTCACTTTGGCGGGATCGATCCAGCCAGCTTCAACCATATCCACAAAATCTTCGGCGAGCACATCGTAGCCGATATTGGTGTTTTTCTTCTCGACCTGTGTGCGGCGCACGCTGTCCACGATCACGGAACCGTCTTTCCCGGCGTTCTCAGCAATTTTGCGCATCGGGAGTTCCAGGGAGTCGCGCACGATCTTGACGCCTACCTGAGCGTCGGGGTTGTCCATGGTCAGGCCGTCCAGAGCGGACATGGCGTTGATCAGGGCTACACCACCACCAGGCACGATGCCTTCTTCGATGGCTGCACGCGTGGCGGAGACTGCGTCTTCGACGCGGTGTTTCTTTTCTTTCAGTTCGGTTTCGGTGGCGGCACCAACTTTGATGACGGCCACACCACCGGAAAGCTTGGCCAGGCGTTCGTTCAGTTTTTCGCGGTCGTAGTCGCTGGTGGACTTGTCGATCTCAACGCGGATCTGTTCAATGCGGCCTTTGATCTCGGTGGCATTGCCTTTACCGCCGACAACGGTGGTGTCGTCTTTGGTGGCCACGATCTTTTCGCACTGGCCCAGGTCTGCGATGGTGGCAGATTCGAGCTTGCGGCCGGTCTCTTCAGAGATCACGGTAGCGCCGGTCAGCACTGCGATGTCCTGCAGCATGGCTTTGCGGCGGTCGCCGAAACCAGGGGCTTTGACAGCCAATACATTGAGCATCCCGCGCAGTTTGTTCAATACCAGGGTGGCCAGGGCTTCACCGTCCACATCCTCGGCGATGATCACCAGGTCGCGCTTGCCGCTCTGCACCAGTTTCTCCAGCAGGGGCACCATATCTGCGGCGGCCGAGATCTTCTTGTCATGGATCAGGACGTAGGGTTCTGCGATCACGGATTCCATCGCTTCTGGGTCGGTGATGAAGTAGGGGGAGAGGTAACCGCGGTCGAACTGCATACCCTCTACATATTCGGTCTCAAATTCGAGGCCCTGAGAGTCTTCAACCGTGATCACGCCGTCGTTACCAACTTTGTCGAATACTTCAGCGATCAGCTCGCCGATCTCGCGATCCTGAGCGGATACGGAAGCTACATTGGCGATATCGCCCTTGGTTTTTACTGCAATAGACTGGGAGGAGATTTTCTCAGCCACGGCCTTGGTGGCAGCTTCAATCCCGCGCTTGAGCAGCATGGGGTTGGCGCCAGAGGCCAGGTTCTTCATCCCGCCGGTGACGATCGCATGGGCCAGAGCGGTAGAAGTGGTGGTGCCGTCACCAGCGATATCGTTGGTCTTGGTGGCGGCTTCTTTGAGCAGCTGAGCGCCCATATTCTCGAATGGATCTTCGAGTTCAATCTCTTTAGCAACGGTCACACCATCGTGGGTGATGGTCGGGGCACCGAATTTGCGGTCCAAGGCTACATTGCGGCCTTTGGGTCCCAAGGTGGTGATCACAGCTTCAGCAACAACGTCCACGCCTTTAATCAGCTTGCGGCGGGCTTCATCGGAAAATTTCAGGTCTTTTGCCATAGTTTCGCACTCCTAATAAAATCTTTTTTTAGTTTTTCTTTGAGGTGGATTATTCCACGATTGCCAGCAGGTCGGATTCGCGCAGGATCAGGACTTTCTTGCCGTCGATCTTGATCTCTGTGCCGGCGTATTTGGCGAACAATACCTGGTCGCCTTCTTTTACTTCCAGCTCTACCAGTTTGCCGTCTTTGTATTCACCAGGGCCAACAGCCAGAACGGTGCCTTTTTGGGGTTTTTCTTTGGCCGTCTCGGGAAGCACGATACCACCAGCAGTCATTTCTTCCTGCTCGATGGGTTCAACAACAACACGGTTGCCAAGGGGTTTGAGTTTCATATATAGTCCTCCGATAGTTTGTAGCAAATGTTATTTTGCATTATTCGAATGATTTTTAGCAAAGAAACGTTCTCTTTGCTAACCACCCGAAATCATACCGATTTTTGCAGGAGAAGTCAAGCTTTGTATATAAGAGTTTTATAAAACTCTTATATAAGCAGGAGCAGGGTAGAAAGCTGTACGGAGAACCATCTCTTTGCGACACCAGTAGGCAAAAACAAGCCTGCTTGCAGGTTCTGTCAGACTATGTTATATTTTTATTTAACATTAAATTTTTATTTAATATATTGGTTGCAGTGGCTATGGAAGATATCAAGAAGATTGATAACCCTATGCATTTCAAGGTGTTGGGGGATGAACGCCGGGTGCAGGTATTGCGTATGCTGATGGCCGGACCGGCGACGCTGTCCCAACTGGGCGAGCGCATGCAGATGCACCCCGCTAAAGTGCGCTACCATCTCAAGCAGTTAGAGCAAGCCGGGTTGGTGAGCCTATCTGCCACCAGGGTGGTGCGCGGTTTTGTGGAAAAATATTACCAAGCCAGCGCACGTGCCTACCAGATCAGCCTGGCTATCCTGCCTCTGCCTGAACAGCCAACCATGCTGCTGATCACAGGCAGCCATGACCTGGCGCTGGACCTGCTAACCCACTCCTTGCGCCAGCAGGTGCAAAATTCCGCCATCTATCCGCTGCCGGTAGGCAGTATGGACGGGCTGATCGCCCTGCGGCAGGGGATTGGCCAGATGGCCGGTGTCCACCTGTTAGACCCGCTCAGTGGTGAATATAACCTGCCTTTTGTGCGCCACCTGTTCCCGGATCAGCGTGTTCATCTGGTTACACTGGCTCACCGCCAGCAGGGCCTGATCGTNNGATGTGCATTTCGTCAACCGCAGGCGCGGGTCTGGAACCAGGCTGTGGCTCGATCAGCAGTTGCACTCGGCTCACATCCTGCCAGACCAGATAAACGGATATGCCTGGGAGGCGAATACGCACCTGGAAGTGGCGCAGGCAGTTGCTGAAGGCAGGGCGGATGCCGGGCTGGGATTGGAAGCCGCTGCGCGCCGCCTGGGGTTGGGGTTTATCCCGCTGTTTGAAGAGCGTTATGACCTTGTGATGCTGGACGAGGATTTTCAAGGCCAGCTGCTCTCGCCCGCACTGGATTATTTACAAACCGCAGCCTTTCGGCAGGCGGTTGTAGATTTGGGCGGTTACAGCACCCGCCAGATGGGTGTTGAGATTTCAATTTGACCTTATTTTAAATTCAGTAACAGAGGAGATTCATAAAATGAGGGTTAAGATAACAGTTGTTATTATTTTGTTGGGTATTCTGCTGGCTGGTTGCGCTGGTGAAACAGCGGCGCCAAGTGTACTGCGCCTGGCCACAACTACCAGTACCGACAATTCTGGGCTGCTGGCTGCCATCTTGCCCGCTTTTGAGGAGCAGTACAATGCCCAGGTAGATGTGATTGCTGTCGGCACAGGACAGGCAATTGCCCTGGGCGAGAGCGGTGATGTCGATGTGATTTTGGTGCATGCTCGCTCTCGCGAAGATGCCTTTGTCCAGGCCGGACATGGGACAGAACGCTCGGATGTCATGTACAACGACTTTATCCTGGTTGGCCCGGTGGGGGATCCAGCTGGAGTGCAGGGGCTGGCGTTGGTCAAGGATGCACTGGCCGCCATCTCGCAGTCTGGGGCTACCTTCGCCTCCCGCGGCGATGACAGCGGTACGCACACCAAGGAGTTAAGCCTGTGGGAAGCAGCGGGCATCAGCCCAGACCCAACCAGTGAATGGTATAAATCCCTTGGGCAGGGCATGGGCGACACCCTGACCTTTGCGAATGAGGCTGGAGCGTACACGCTGACGGACCGCGGCACCTACCTTTCAATGAAGGATAGCCTGCCCGGTCTGGTGGTGATCGTTGGTGGTAACAGCATTGACGAAAACCAGGATGCGGCCCTATTTAACCCCTATGGTGTGATCCCGGTCAATCCTGACAAGGGCAATATCAATCTGGAACTGGCAGAATCCTTTGTGGAATGGCTGACCAGCGTTCCCACCCAGCAGGTGATCGCTGGCTTTGGTGTGGAGACCTTTGGCCAGCCATTGTTCTACCCGGATTCCCAGCCCTGGCGAGATCAATAAACAATCAATCGACTTGTCGAAGAAGGTCTATCAGGTCCTATGAATGTAATCATTGAAGCGATGATCGGCGCTATTAAACTGCTGCGAGAGCTTGATCCGGAACTGCTGAGGATCGTAGCGCTGACTTTACGCGTAGTAGGTGGCGGATTGTTCTTTTCGATCCTGATCGGCCTGCCCTTGGGGGTTGGCCTGGGCTTAAGCCGCAAGATCCCGGCCCAGGGGCTGGTGCTGCCGCTGCTGTATACCGGGATGGGCATGCCGCCGGTGGTGGCCGGTTTATTTGTGTTCCTCTTCTTCTCCAACCAGGGTCCATTGGGGCATTTGCGTTGGCTGTTCACCCCCCAGGTGATGGTGGTGGCTCAGACACTGATCGCCCTGCCGNNGGGGCTACCCGCTTTCAATTGGGCTGGACGATCTTGTCGGAGGCTAAATTAGGCTTGTTCGCGGCCATCGTGACGGCTTTCGGCAGCATCATCTCTGAGGTCGGGGCGGTGATGTTGGTGGGCGGTAATATCCAGGGTGAGACACGCGTCCTGACGACAGCCATTGTGCTGGAAACACGTAAAGGCAATTTTTCCCTGGCCCTGGCTTTGGGAATCGTCCTGCTGATCTTATCCTTCCTGGCCAACTTTATGCTCTACAAATTGCAAACCTTGGGGGGCAAGCGGTGAACCAATACGACCTCTCTGGCTTGAAGCAGGTCTATGATGGCCGCTGTGTTTTGGATATCCCCGCTTTTCAGATCCGTCAGGGTGAGGTGCTGGCAGTCATTGGGCCCAGCGGAGCGGGTAAGAGCACCTTGCTGCGCCTGCTGAATTTTCTGGAACAGCCCAGCCAGGGCCGGCTGGATTTTGAGGGTGCACCTGTTTCGGCCGATATTGGGCTTGAGAAACGCCGCCGGGTGACAACGGTTTTTCAGCGCCCTGTCTTGCTGAAGCGCAGTGTAGCCGCCAACCTGAAATTTGGTGTCTCGCTGCGCGGCCAAAAGCTGCAAACAGGGCAATTGGATGAGTGGCTGGATAGACTGGGATTGACAGAACTCAGACAGCAGTCGGCGGCCAAACTTTCAGCGGGAGAAGCCCAGCGGGTGGCCCTGGCGCGTGCCCTGCTGATGGCCCCGGATGTGCTCCTGCTGGATGAGCCAACTGCCAATCTGGACCCATACAATGTCGGCCTGATCGAGAGGATCGTGCAGGAAGAAAACCAGCAGCGCCGGACCACAGTGGTGATTGTGACGCACAATATCTTCCAGGCGAGGCGGCTTTCACACCGCACGCTGCTGCTGCTGGATGGAGCTTTGGTAGAAGTTGGGGAAACTGAGCAGTTCTTCTCTCAGCCCGGCAGGCCGGAGACGAGAGCTTTCATCCGTGGGGAGTTGATCTACTAACTGCTGGGGTTGCCGATGTTCAGTTCTCGGCCTGGTCTTGCGCAAAGATCAGACACACCTGGCGGTTCTCATCCACAATCGACATGATCGTCGCATCTCCCCCATACGCATCTTCAAGCATATCCAGGAATATATCGGCCTTTTCACACAACCCAAAAGCGGCCAGCATCGAACTGTAAACGTAATAATACACCACCGAGCCATTGTTCAGCGGCAGTCCTTGCACCTGAATTCGGTCGAGTGTCGCAAGCTGTTCTTCGGTGGCATCGACCAGCGGGATGACGCCAAAGAACTCATCGTAAATCACTTCACAACCTTCCACGGCACATTCCAGCATCGGAATGGAGCCTTCGAAGTTGCGGGCTTGTGAGCGGATATAGCCCAGCTGCCCGTACAGGTCGGGGTTGGTGTAATCGAGGGCCAGAGCTGCTTCTGCGTTGCGGGCGGCAGCAAAGAATTCGCCCTGGCGGGTGTAGGTTTTGGCAATCGCCAGGTAGGGGAGCGGGTCTTGGATGCCGATGCTTGAATTGATCGATGCTGCCCGGTCAAAGTATTCCAGGGCCTGGTCGTACAGCTGCAGCTGGCGGTAGTTCTGGCCGATCGAGATATATAAGAAGGTCATATTGGGTTCGATCTCTGCTGCTGCCTTGTATTCCTCGATCGCCTGGCTGTAATAGCGAGTCGATTCGAGTACATAGGCATACACCCGGTGAGTATCCATCGAGTTCGGTTCTAGGGCAACCGCTTGCTGTGCCAGCTGGGTGGCCTGGTCGAAGCGCAGCTGGTCCGCTAAAATCTCAGCCCGGAAAGCCAATGCCAGGGCGTTGCGGTTGTTCAGCTGCAAGGCCAGTGTAGCGGCCTGATTGGCTTCCAGCAGGTAGTTTTCGCGCTCTTCAAAAGGGGTGGAGGCATTGGTGGCCAGCCAGTCTAAGACCAGGGACCGGATTGCATGCGCATCGCTGTCTTCCGGGTCAATTTCCACAGCCAGTTGAATATTCTGATTGGCTTCCAGCAGCTGTTCATAGCCCAAATTGGGTGTCAGCAAACGAGAATAATACACCTGCATGCGGGCCAGTTCTGTCAGGGCAGCCACATTTTCCGGGTCAAATTCCAGAGCTTCTTTATATGCCGAGATCGCGCCGCCCAGGTTACCGGCACCAACCAGTGCCTTGGCTTCCAGCTGGTAGGAATTGGCCGACCGGGTAGGAGTAGGCGTGCCCAATAGCATCAGTTCTAGGTCATCGGCTGTGGTGACAATGGTGATGTTCAGGGCTATCAGGCTGATGATGATCAGCAGCCCGGTAACGGAAAACATCTTGCCGCGTTTTCGGAAAACTGATTGGTCGTGGGTTGGTACTTTCATATGATGTGAATATAAAGCTAGGGTGAAGGGCTGGCGTCTGCTTCGGCGGTCGGGGTCAGGTCTAAGGGTTGGGTTCCGGTGGCAGGGCTGGAAGAAACATACTGCTCGCAGATTTCAAT